>CAXBDS010000079.1:0-20148 GCA_963974355.1 uncultured Opitutaceae bacterium | reverse complement strand
GCGCGACGTGCACGTCGCGGCCGTCGGTCGTGTGCCAATACAGCGCGACGATGCCCTTCGGAATTTCGGTCGGCACGCGGTAGTCCTTGGTGATCGGTGCGGTGGGCAGCTTGAGTTGGCGCTCGGCGGTGTAGACGGGTTTGGGGTCGCGCGGGGGCAGGGCGCCAAAGGTCTGCGCCACCGCGTCGATGGCGGCGTCCACCTCGAAGTCGCCGACGAGGGCGATCTCGATCGGGCCTCGGGCGAAGGCGGGGCTGAGCCAGGCGCGCATCTCATCAGCGGTGCGGGAGGCGAGATCGGCTTGGGCCGGGAGCCCGAAGCGCGGATCGCCGCCGGCGAGAAGCTGCGGGATTTCGAGTTGCAGCGGGCCTTCGGGCACGTGGGCGAGCCGGGCGTAGTATTGTTCGATGATCTTTTGCACCTGGCGGTCGGCCTCGGGCCGGTAGCCAGGATCGACAAGGTAGGCGGCGGTGAGCTGGAGTTGCAGGAGGAGGTCATCGGGGGTCGTGCCACCGCTGAAGGTGAAGGCGTCATCGTCGACCGAGAATCCGGCGCCTACGTTGCGGCCGGCGAGGATGCGGCGCAGATCGTCGGCGCTATGCGCGCCCAGACCGCCGGCGGTGAACGTGCTGTTGGCGTAGGTGGCGAGGCCGACGGCGTTGTGCGGTTCGGTGAGCTGGCCTCCGCCCACGCGGACGCTCATGAGCAGGCGACCGGCTTGAAAATCGGTGGGCTTGAGATTGAGGCGCACGCCATTGGCGAAGACGACTTCCGTCACGTCGAGATCGGCCACGTGGGTCTTTTCCGCGACGGTGCCGGCGGGGCCGAAGTCGGTGTAGGCGAAGGGCACGTCGGCGATGGCGGCGGGCGGATCGACCGGTTCGGCATGGGCGGCGTCGTAGGCGGCGCTGATGGTGGCCTCGGCATCGCCGGGCAGCGTGGCGTTGCCGATGACCGTAACGAAGCGGCCGGGGACGTTCCACGCATCGCGGAGGGCTTTAAGCGCGACCTCGGGGGTGATGGTCGCCAATGCGGGGGCGTAGAGCGCGAGGTCGGTCTGGGGGGTGGTGAAGACGGTGTCGGAGGCGAGGGTGTTGACCAGTTCACCGGCGAGGTTGGGCGAGCGGCGCGTGGGGGCGGTGGCGACGGCTTGTTCGAGGGCGTTGCGCATCGCGGCGGTGACCTCCGCGAGTTCGGCGGCCTGGAAGCCGTGCTCCAGGGCGCGGCGGAGTTCCTGTTCGGCGACGGTGAGGGCGGCGGACCAGTGCTCGGGTTGGCAGGTGAGTTCGATCGAGGCGTTACGGAAGAATTGATAACTGTCGTTTACGGCGGTGCGGCCGGACGAGAAGGGCGCGCCTTCCTTTTTGGCGAGTTCGGCCAAGCGGCGGTTAAGGATGCCGGTGGCGAGGGAGAGTGGCAGGTCGCGCAGGCGTTGCTCCGCGGTGTCGGTGGGTGGGGTGTAGTGCGTGACGGTTTGGATACCGACCGTGGTCGAACCGCCTTCGGACTCGGGGTGATAGAGCACGCGGATGCCGGTGAAGTCAGGCAGGGCGCCGAGTGACGGGTCGGCGGGCTCGGGCGTGCGGGCGGTGAGGGAGCCGAAGGTGGACTTGATCTGTGCCTCGACGGCGGCGACATCGAAGTCGCCGACGGCAATGACGGCGAGACGGTCGGGCCGATACCACGTGTCGTAGAACGCGCTGAACTGCTCGCGGGTGGCATGGTTGATGATGTCGGCCTCGCCGATCGGCAGGCGCTCGGGAAAGCGGGTGCCATCGAGCACGTAACCAAATTCGGCGACGAAGGAGCGCCATTCGACGGAGTCGCGGTCGCGTTTCTCGGAGAGGATGATGCCGCGCTCGTGGTCAATCTCTTCCGGGGGCAGGAGCAGGCCGCCGGCGAAATCACGGAACACGGTCAGACCTTCTTGGAGGGTGGTCGCATCGGTGTGGGGGAGATCGATATCGTAGACGGTTTCATCGAAGCCGGTGTGGGCATTGGTATCGCCGCCGAAGTTCATGCCCATGCGTTGGAAAAACGTGATGAGCGTGCCGGGCGCGTAGTTTTCGCTGCCGTTGAACGCCATGTGTTCCAGAAAATGGGCGAGGCCGCGTTGCTGGTCGGTTTCCTGGAGCGAGCCGGCATCCACGTAGAGCCGCAGGGAGGCGCGTTCGCGGGGCTCCTTGTTGGCCATGATGGCGTAGCGCAGGCCATTGGAGAGCTGGCCGAAGCGCACCGCCGGATCGGCGGGCAAGTCGCTGTGGTCTTGGGGGAAAGTGGCCCCGGCCCGGACCAGACCGGAGCCGGTCAAAAGGGCGAGCAGGACCAGCGGAAGGCAGCGGCGCAGGGCACGAACAGAATCGAACGTCATGCCGCGAAGGGTGGACAATCCTCCACCGAGCGCAACCCGATGGTGCGGCCCTGCCCGGGACCGCGGCTCTCTCGGGCCGCTAGGCCGCCGGTTCAGCGGCGGGCGGCGGCGGTGTGGGCGCGGGTGGAGGCGGGAAATAGGCGCGCCAGATACCGATGATGAAATCTCCGCCCATCGGGGCGAACGTTTCGTCCCAGTCATTGATCATGGGCTTGCCGTTGCCCCAACCGGCATAGCCTTCGCGGCTGCGGAACAGGAAGTCGCCCATGCCCACGCCCATCCGACGGTCGAGGACATCGCCGCCGGCCCGGGGATCCCAGACCCCGACGGCTTTCAGGGTGGCGGCGTTGTTTAGGTCGATCATGACGGCATCGAACGCGTAGTGCAGACTCGTGCGCATACCGGTCCAGTCGTTGGTCTCGAGCTCGAAGATCATGCCGGTCTGGCCCTCCCAAGGCGAGCGGGTGGCCTGGCTGGCGCGGTGCAGGAGCTGTCCGTGTTGATCGCCGTGGATGTTCACTTCGCCACGCACGGCCTTGATGAACAGGCGGATGGCTTGCTCGCGATGGAGGACCCACGGTTCGTGCAGGGAAACGCCATTGAGCGTGAAGTCATTCCGCACGCCGGCGCCGCGGGTGATCGTGCCTTGGGCCAGAATTTGGTCGGCGGGCACGGCGATCTCGCCGCCGTTCATCATCAAATCGCGGATGACGGGATTGGCGGTCCAGCAGGCGCGGATGTTTTGGAAATTCAACTCCTGCAGTTCGGCGACGAAGGGATCGAATTCGAAGCTTCGAAAGAAGGCGTTGAGCTCGTCCGGACCGAAGTAAAGGGAGGCGGCGATGATCACGCCCACGTAGCCTTCGACGTGGTTTGGGTTCCAACTTTTGTGGAAGAGGGAATAACCGTCGAGGAGGATGTAAAAGTCGTTGTCATCATCCAGGCAAAAGTGGGCGGCGAGGGCGAGGGCGTGCATCAACACATCGGCCCGGTGATGTTCGTCGGCCGAGAGCTGGTTCCAAACCTCGGGCGTGCGTTTCGCCAACAGCAGCGCGTTGGCCGGCACATTGTGGGACCAGCCGCCGATGCCGCCTTGGGCCTCAGGTTCCCGGGTGGTCCCGTCTTCGTAGGCTTCGGGCGTGACGAGGAAATAGCGTAGTTTTTCCGCGAGATGGGTCGCGAGGGTTTTACCGTCGACCTCCAGATCGGGAGCGTCGTGCGCGGCGAGGGCGGTGACCTGCAACGCGAACGTTTCCGGCAGTTGGCGAATGCGCGTGCCGTTGATGAATTTCCACCGCGGCGCGTCCGTTTCGACGGCTGTCTTGATCAGCTCGATCGGCAAGCGCGGGGCTTTGGGATTAGAGGCGGCGGCGAGCGAGGTCAGGCCGAGGCAGAGCGCGAGGAGGACGGATTTTACAGTCATGGCGGGACAGGTTGGGCGAAGGGCCCGCAGTGGGTGCGGGCGCGCTGGGCGAAGAAAACCAGACCACGCGGTTCCGGCCGAATCGGCTCGGCCGGAACTGCGTGGCAAGCGGATGGAGGCGAAATTAACCGCGACCGAGGTATTTGTCGCGTCCGCGGACGAGCGCTTCGATCTTACGGTCGGCGATGGAACGCTTCAGCATCCAGAAACCGCAGTCAGGATGGATCCAACGCACGCGACCTTCGCCGAGTTTTTTCTCGATGCGCTCGAGCTTGGCGGCGATCTCATCGGCCGTCTCGATGTGGTTGACCTTGATGTCGACCACGCCGACGCCGAGGGAGATCTTGGCGTCGATATCCTTCAGGGCTTCGAGGTCGCTTTCCGGACGGTGGGCGAGCTCGAGCACGAGGTGATCGGTGTGGAGCGAGCTAAGGAAATCCGTGAGGGCTTTCCAGTTGCCGGCCTGGATGGCCTGACCGCCGTAGTTGCCGAAGCAGAAGTGGACGGCGCGCTCGGTGCCTTGGTCGATGGCGTCGAGGACGCGGTTCATGGCCTCGGCGGCGAGTGGAGCGTCGTCGGGATTGCCGGGGATGTTGGCCTCGTCCACCTGCACGCAACCGGCGGGCAAGCCGGGCATCTGCGCGGCGAGCACGTCGGCGACGGCGAGCGTGAGGTCGCGGAAGTTTTTGTAGTGATGATCGAGGAGGGTGCGTGACAGCATGTAGGGGCTGGTCACGGTGAATTTGAACGGCCCACCGGCGACGGCGGCGGCGCGGCGGCAATCGCTGAGCAGGTCGAGCGAGCCTTCGCCGAGCGGGCCTTCGACGACGCCGGCAGGCTTGCTGCGGAAGCCCATCGGCGCGTGGCGCTTGAACTCTTCGCCCGTGCTGCGGCCCACCGTGCCGGAGATGCCGGCCATGGGGCGGATGAAGTATTCGATCATCCCGTTCGTGTCGGGATGATTGACGTCGAAGCGGTAGAGCTCGCCATCGGTTGGCAAGTCGATGCCGGCGTGACGTTGCACATCGAAGATGACGCGGGTGGCGTCGATGACGGCGAGTTCGCTCGGCAAAGCGGCGAGCCAGTCCGGCACCGGGTAGGAACCGACGGTGGTGGTGAGGATGCGAGGATCAGTTGGGATCGGGTGGGGTTTCATGAGGGAAATGGAATCGAGGGAGGTTCAGTTGTGGGTGGAAGCGGGGACGGGCGCTTTGAGGTCGTAACCCTCGTTGCGCAGCCAACGCCGGAATTGTTTTTGGAACATGTTGGCGAGGTTGTCGCCCGGCATGACGAGCACGCCCCACCCGCCGCGGGCGGGATTGAGCGGAACCTCGGCCGGGAGCTGGTTTTCGCACATTTGACGGTCCTCATCGAGCACCTGAATGGCAAAGTCGATTTGCGATTCCGGGGTCGGACCGTCAAAACCGGGCGAGATGGCGAGCGACCAAAAGACGGTGCAGGTCGTGCGTGTATTCGGTGAGGGGATATGCACGAGCACGCGTTCGTCGCCGTCGTTGAAGCTTTGGCGAATCGTCGTGAAGTTGGGCAGGTAACAGCGTTGGCGGCGGTGGTGCGCGCTCTGCAGTTTGCCGGGTTGCTCGTGCGGCGTGTCGAGGGCCGGGAAGGGCGCGTCCATTTGGAAACCGCCGTCGTCGGTCACGGTGATATCCATCGGCGGCAGGCGCACATCGGCCGCTTTGCCGAGCGTCGTCGCGTGAGCGAAGGCAAAGTGAGTCATGTCGAGGTAGTTCTCGATCTCGCGCCGGAAGCCGGCCTGGAACGGCGTGACCGGACCGAGGCGGTAGGCCCAGCGCGAATCCTCGAATTCGGGGACGTCGGGCAGCTCGTGTCCGCCTTCTGGATCGAGCTTCACCCAGATCATGCCGTAGCGTTCCTGGATGGCGTAGGTGCGCAGATGGGACAGGTCCATCTTCTCGCGGTTGGGCTCGACGAGGGACGGGATGTCGAGGCATTCCCCGCCGGCGTTGAAACGCCATCCGTGATAGGGGCACATGAGCGCGCCGTCGCGGATGCAGCCGTTGCTCAGACGGGCGCCTTTGTGCGGGCAGGCGACATCGGCGGCGAGCAGACGGCCGTCGGGAAAACGCGTGAGCACGAGCTCGGTTTCCAGCAGCGTGTAGCTGGTGACGGCGCCCGGCTTGAGGTCAGGGGCCAGCGCGACAGGTTGCCAAGTGCGGCGGAGGGCTTGAAAGGGAATGTCTTCGATGGGAGTCATAGGACGTGGAGGTTGAGGGCGCGGGACGGTTTTTAGGCCAGCCATTCGTCGCGATGTTCGGCGACGAAGTCGTCGTCGATGAGGTGCGGATAGGCGTGCGTCACGCGGGTGAGCTCCTCGGCCTGGCCGGGAGAAAGGACCTCGTCGGGATTGAGGCAGAGATTGGTTTCCACGAGACCCTGGCGGCGCAGCACCTCGAGGATGCCGGGGATACAGCCATGGAATGCGTGGGCGGCGTCGAACAACGCGGCGTTCATGTCGGTCACTTCGGCGGCGGTCGCGAGCCAAGCGGCCTCAAGCGTGGGCGAGGCGGCGGCGCAGGCGAGTTCGCCCTGCAGGCGCACGGCCGTATGAGTCCACACGCCCCAATGACCGAGGAGACCACCGACGATGCGGCGGGAGACCGGCCGCCCGTCGCAGTCGAACGTGAACGGCGTGAGCAGATCGGTGACGATGGTGTCGTCGTTGCCCGTGTAGAGGGCGATGTCGTTGCGACCGGCCTCGATCACGCCCCGCACGACGTCGAGCGTCTGGTAGCGATTGAAGGGAGCGATCTTGACGGCGATCACATTGGGAATCTCCGCGAAGCGACGCCAAAAGTCCCGGCTGAGCACGCGTCCGCCGACGGCCGGTTGCAGGTAGAATCCGATGAGGGGCAACACCTCGGCGACGGCGCGGGCGTGGGCGATCAGTTCTGCCTCGGGTGCATCGCCCCAAGCGGCGAGGCTGAGCAGCACGGCATCGTAGCCGAAGCGGGCGGCGGTCGTGGCCTCGGCGAGGGCTTGAGCCGTGCGGCCACAGGCCCCGGCGATTTTGATGAAAGGACGCGGATCGGCGGCGAGCGAGGCGTCGATCGTGGCGGATGCGAGTTCGAGCACGGGTTCGAACAGGCCGTGACGTGGCTCGCGGATCTCAAACTGGGTGGAGTGCACTCCCACGGCGAGACCTCCGACGCCGGCTGCCACATAGTAGCGGGTGATGGCGGCCTGGTGGCGCGGTGAAAAACGGCGCTGGGGGTCGAGCGCGAGGGGTTGGGCGGGAATCGCCTGACCGGCGAGCAGATGCGAACGAAGATCCATGGAAGCTAGAAGGAACCACTGCGGGTTTCAAAATGAGTCGGCTTGCCGAGCAGGTTGCCGCCGCGTTGCAGATAGTGCGCGGTCCAGTCCAGCATCTGCTCCAGCGTCACGGTCGGTTCCCCCCAGGCCTCGACCGAGGCCCGCGCGTCGGCGAGCCAAGCGGAAGGGGCGGGGGTGCCGACGAAGCGCGGCGTGCGGCCCAGACGTTCGCCGAGAGCAAGCGCGAGATCGCGCACGGCATGGCGCGTCGCGCCGGTGACGTTCATGATCGTCGGCGTCGGCGTCGCAATATCGAGGCAGCGGATGGCGCGGTCGACCGCATCGCCTTGCCAGATGAGGTTGAGGAAACCGGTGGTCAGATCGACGGGTTCGTCGTTGAGGAGTTTCGTGGCGAGATCGATCAGCACCCCATAGCGCAGCTCCACCGCGTAGTTGAGCCGGTAGAGCGTGAGGGGCGTGGAAAATCGTTTGGCGTAGTGCGTGAAGATGCGCTCGCGGCCGATGCAGCTGCTGGCGTAGTCGCCGAGGAAGGCCACGGGGGTCGACTCGTTGCAGCCGGGGCCGGTGACATCAGCAAATGGATACACGCAACCGGTGGAGAAGGCGACGATGCGGGATGCCCGATAGTGGCGGGCGACGTAACCCGGCACGACCGTGTTTTGCAGCCACGTGTCTTCAGGGGCGCCGGAAGTGCCAAACTTTTGCCCGGCGAGGAAGAGCACGTTGGCGGCGAATGGCAGGCTGGCGACTTGCTCGGGCTCCGCGAGGTCGCAGGCGACGGTTTTGATGCCCCAAGCCTCAAGCCGGACGCGAACCTCCGGGCGGGAAAAACGCGAAATCCCGTAAACCGTCGCGGTGCGGCCGGCGGCGCGCAAGGCCTGCACGAGCATGAGCGCGGCCGTCGTCCCCATCTTGCCGCCGACGCCTAATACGGCATAGTTGCCGGAATGAAATTTCACGACTTCGGCGAGGTCCGCCGAAGGGGTCGCGAGCCACGGGTCGATCAGGTCATTTTCTGCTGGGATATCACCAACCATCTCTGTCATAAGCGGGTCTAGCTGGGGCTGAGGCAAGCCCGGAGTTGAAGGCTTGTTGCAAATGAAAATTCATAAAAAATCCCCTACCCGTATGAAAGCTTTTTCCCGGGTTATCGATATTCACACCCACCCGGTGTTTTTTGGCGAAGGGGCCGGGAAGGCGGAGCTCAAGGCGTTGGTAGCGCGTGCGCTGCGCGAAGGCATTGAACACATGGTTGTGTTGGGCGACGTGCTAAAGTTTGGCCGGCTGCCCACGGAGGCGCAGGTGCGCACGATTAATGATGAGACTGCGGCGGTGGTCGCGACTGCACCGGGGGTTTTTAGCGGGTTCTGTTGTCTCAACCCGATGCTGGGCGAAGCGGCGGTGGCAAAGGAACTGGCGCGCGGGGTCAACGAGCTCGGGTTCGTCGGTATCAAGTTGGAGTTCTCCAACAACGCGCGCGACGAACGCGTGATGCGGCCGGTGATGGAAGGCGCGGCGCGCTACAACATCCCCGTCCTGCAGCATTCCTGGAGTCAGACGAACATCAAGGAGCGTTCGTTTCACTCCGATCCCGAGGACACCTGTCTGCTGGCCAGGCGCCACCCGGAGGTGCGGATCATCATGGCCCATCTCACTGGCTGCGGTTTTCGCGGGGTGCGCGCGGCGCGAGGCCTGCGTAACCTGTGGATCGATACGTCGGGGGGCGCGCCGGAGGCGGGGTTGGTCGAATATGCGGTCGATCAATTGGGCGCCGACCGCGTGCTGTATGGTTCGGACCTGCCGATCCGCGATCTGCCCACCGCGATCGCGCGCATCACCGGGGCCGAGATTTCCGCGGCCGACAAACAGGCCATTCTCTTCGAAAACGCCCGTCAACTCCTGGGTCTGTCATGAGCATCGAATTACTGGATACAAATGCGTGGTGGGGGCCGTGGCCCTTCGCCGAGGTGCGCACGGACCGGACGCCGGCGGAACTGGCCGCGTGGCTCAAGCGTCACGGGATCGCGGGCGCGTGGGTTTCGCCGCTGGCCGGCATCTGGGTGGATGATCCCATGCCGGCGAACCGCGCCTTGCGCGAGGCGTTGCCGCCGCGCGGGAAGCTGTGGCCGCTGCCGATTTTGAATCCGGTCCTGCCGAACTGGTTGGACGATCTGCGGGAGCTTGCGGCCATGAAGGGCGTGACGGCCGTGCGCTTGTTGCCAGCCTACCATGGCTACCGGCTGACCAAGGGGTTGGCGAAAGACGTGGGCGCGGCGGCGGCCGAGGCGGGAATCCGTCTGGTGATCACCGTGCGCCTCGTCGATGAGCGACACGAACACCATGCCGTGCGCATCAAACCGGTCGCGGTGGCCGATCTGCAAACGTGGTTGCGCGAAGGCGGCGACATGCCGTTGATGCAGGGGCTGACGCGTCATGAAATCGATCAACTGGTGGCTTCGGGCATGAACCAGTTCTTGTCCGATCTCAGTTTTGCCGAATGGCAGGACACGATGACGACGATCGCGCGCAGCCTGCCGCTGGACCGCGTGATGTTGGGCACGCTGACGCCGCTGCACGTGACTGCGGCGCAGGTGGCCAAGGTGACGAGCAGCCGCGAGGCGGCCAAATCGGTGGCGGCGGTGGCGGCGGGAAATGCACGCCGCTTTTTCGGCCGATGAACGCGGATACGCTGGCGATCAATGGTGGTCCGGCCGCGGTGACGGTGTCGCCGCCGCGCCGGGCGCGTTGGGGGGCGGCGGAGCTCGCCCGGCTCTCCGCGATGGTAGAACAGGAGTCCCTGTTCTACTGGCAGGCACCGCAGACCACCGCATTGGTCGATGGATTTAAGGCGATTTATCCGTTTCGCCACGTGATGCCCTGTTCGTCGGGCACGGCGTCCTTGCACATTGCGGTGGCGGCGTTGCGACTGCCGCCGGGGAGCGAGGTAATCGTGCCGGCCATCACGGATATGGGCTCGGTGATCGGGCTGCTTTACCAGCAACTCGTGCCGGTTTTTGCGGACGTGGATCCGCTGACCTACAACCTGACGGCTGAGACGGTGGCGCGCGTGATCTCGCCGCGCACGCGGGCGATCATGCCGGTGCATTTGGTGGGGAATCCTTGCGACATGACGGCCATCATGGCCTTGGCGCGGGCGCATGAGCTGCAGGTGATCGAAGACTGCGCGCAAGCTTGGGGGGCGCGGCACCAAGGGGCGTTGGTCGGCTCCTTGGGCGATTTCGGCTGTTACTCGTTCAACGATTTCAAGCACCTCAGTTGCGGGGAAGGGGGCCTGACGGCGACCAACGATGACGCGTTGGGGGCGGGGCTTTCGAAGTGGGGTGACAAACACTACGATCGGGTGACGGGCGGGCGTGATCCGGCGACACTGTCTCCCAATTATCGCATCACGGAGCCGCAGGCGGCGGTCGCGGCGGCGCAACTCGAGCGGCATGACGCGATTGTCGCCCGACGGATCGTGTTGGCGGAGCGGCTGACGGCGGCGTTGCGGGCGTTGCCCGGCCTGCGTCTGCCGGCGGCGGCCCCGGGGGACACGCACAGTTTTTGGTTTTACCTGCTGCGACTGGAGCTGGGGCAACTGAACGTGCCGCGAGACACGGTGTTGGCGGCCTTGCGGGCCGAGGGGGTGGTGCTGGAAGGCGCGTATCTCCCCCGACCGGTGCCCGAGTATCCGGTTTTCCGTGACCAGAATTTCTTTGCCGGGCGCTGGCCGCTGCGGGAGGCGGGATTGACGTCGATCGATTATCGCCAAGTCGACGTGCCGGGAGCGCGGGCGATGTTGGCGGATTGTTTGGTGCTGCGCCTTTTTGAGGAAATGCCTGAAGCCTATCTCGACGGCGTGGCGACCGCCTTTGGCAAAGTGTTGGCCGCCTACCGGCGTTAACACCCCGCGGTCGGCGGCCGGCGGGCACGAAAAAGGCGGAGCCGGTTTAACCGACTCCGCCTCGAATGGAACCAGCGCCCCGCAAGTGGGGAACCGGGTTAGAAGGTCACGCGCGTGAGGAACGTGATCACGCGGCCGTTGGACGGGATGTAGTTGTTCTCGAAGTAGAACTTGTCGAACAGGTTGTTCACGCGCAGCGAGCTGTCGAGTTGCACCCCGAAGAGTTCCCACGGGTAGGAGACGCCGGCGTCCCAAACCACGTAGTTGCCGGCGGTGAAGCCGCCCTTGTCGGGGTTCCAACCGGCGGAACGATCAATGATCGTCTCCGAGGTGTAGCGCATGGCGGCGTTGACGCTCAGACCGTCGACGAAGCCGCCGGTGAACGTGTATTTGTGCACCATGTTGAAGCGGAACTCGGGCACGTTCTCGATGCGGTTGCCGTAGTAGATATCGGCGAGTTCGCCGCTGCCCTTGACGATGCTCGGATTATCGACCGTTTCGGCGGTGAAGAGCCACGAACCGTTGATCAACGCCTGGTAGTTGCGGATCGGAGACCAGATGACCTCGGCCTCGGTGCCTTCGATCTCGTTCTCGATGCCGACGGTGCGCCAGCGGAAGTTACGCGTGCCGTTGGCGGATGTGCCGCCGTAGGTGGACGGGTAGCCAAACAGGGCGGCGCCGTTGGTATAGTTGAACGGATCGGCCTGCTGCTTCGTGCTGTCGTCGATCTTTTGGTTCTTACGGGTGGCGTGGAACAGGGAGAAGGTTCCCGTGATCCTGCCGTCGTTGAGTTTGGTCTTCAGACCGATCTCGTAGTTCATGCCCTCTTCGTTGACGAGGTTCTCGTTGGCGCCTTGGGCGTCGATCGCGTCGAGACCCTGCTGCAACGAAGTGATCGTCTGGCCGTAGTAGTCGTAGCTGCCATTGTTGGCGTCGAGGGCGGACTGGACGAGGTCGTTGATCGTGAGGGTGCTGTAGCCACCTTGAATACCGCTGTTCAGCAGGAAGGTTTTCGAAGCGGTGGCGTAGACGGAGATGTCGGGGGTGATGGCGTAGGAAACGCCGACCATCCACGAGTCATCCTCGAGGGTGTTGAAGTTGCTGGCGTCGCCGGCGTAGCTCGGGCTGTAGTTGTAGAGACCGGGCGGATACTCGTCTTGGTTGAGGTAGGCGTCGCCGGGGTTGCTGAACCACGGGAAGTTGCCCACCAGCCATTGGCCGTCCTGCTCACGGTTCTCGTAGCGGTAGCCGGCCATCAGCGTGACCTTGTCGTCGAGGATTTTGCCCTGCCAGTTGGCGTAGAGCGCATTGTTGGTCGTCGGATAGCCGTCGAGCACGTTGCGTTCGACGGGGTAGAGCTTGTCAACCGGCGGCTCCGTGTGGATGCCGGGATCCCACATCGAGTAGACCTGTTGCGCCGTCATGGCGTTGCCGTAGCGATCCGTGAGGTATTGCGTGGCCGGCACGTTGGTGCTGGTGGTCAAGGTGGGACCCGAGTTCTGCACCGTCGGGGTATTGTAGCCGGGAACCTGCCAGTAGATCGCGTTGCTGGCGGCGCCGTTATAGCGCTGGAAGTTCTCCGTCGTGGTTCCGCCCAAGAGCAGGGTGTTCTTCACGCCGAGCACGTCGAAGTCGAGGATGACGTCGAGCTGGTGGGTGGTGGAATCGAGGTAGTAACCGGTGGTCGTGCCTGCGGAGGCGGCGTTGAACGTGCGACGATCGGCGTTGGGTTCGATCCGGCCTTCCTGGGCGTCAAACGTCGCGTCGTCACCGGTAAAGGTGTAACGCAGGTTGGCCCAGCTGGTGGCCTCGAGGTCGACGGTGGCTTGGAAGCTGTTGATGTCGTTCTCGATGTAGGAACCGCGGTTCGTGAAGTTGAAGTCCTCGTCGGTCACCAGGTTGCCGTTGGCATCGAGGTATTTCGCCCCGCGAGTGATCTCACGAATCTGCGGCAGGTAGGCGTCTCCGGTGCGCTTGCGCTCGACGTTGATCCAGTTCCCGGCGCTGGCGAAGATGTAGGCGCGATAGCCTTCCGCCGTGGCGGGCACGCTGGCGCTGAGGGCGTGGGCCGCGTTGATCTGATCCGCGGTCGGATTTGCGTAGGAGTCGTAATAGGCCTGCGGATTGCGATCGACCCAGGAGTTTTCGTTCTGCTTGCGGTGCAGGTGCTCGAATTCGAGGTTCACCTTGAGCTTGCCGCTGTCGAAGGGCACGACGGTGAGCGAAGGGGTGATGCTGAAATACTTGTCATACTCGTATTTCAGATCGCCGTTCAAATCGCTCCAGGCCGTGTTGAGGCGGAAGGCCACCTTCTTCGAGAAGACGGTGTTTTGGTCGTATTTGATCTTCTCGCCACCGTATTCGTCGATCGAATATTCAAACGTGGTGGGGATCTTGCCGAACTGAGGTTTTTTGGTGACGTAATTGATGACGCCGCCCGGGTAACCGGCGCCGAAGAAGACGGCGGCGGGGCCTTTGACGATTTCAACGCGGTCGACGTTGTCCAAGTTGTGGCCGACATAACGGAAGACACCGTTGCGCAGCAGCGAATTCATGGGGAAACCACGATTCGTGAAACGGCCTTGAGGTGTCGCCGAGTTGGACGGGCGGCTCATCGCGAAACCGCCGTCCGGAGCGCCGGACGCGCTGTAGCGCAGGATGTCGTTGACCGAGGTCAGGCCGAGGTCGGAAATGAATTCTTCGCTCATCACCGAGACGCTCATCGGGACGTCCTGAATCGCGGCTCCGATGCGGGTCGCGGTGACGGCATTGGTCTTGAGGTAGCCGTTGTCTTGCGCCGAGCTCACTTCAAACGGCGACATGACGAGCATGTCCGAATCGGTGTCGGTGGCGAGCCGGGTAGGGGTGGCAGCCGTCGAGGTGGGCGCCGGGGCCGAGGCAGGCGCCGGTGCTGGCGCAGCACTGACGGGCGAACCCGAGAGGGCGGCGAGACGCTGTTGCAGCTGGGCATTTTCTGCTTGGAGACGCCGAATCGTATCGGCGGGGGACTCTTGAGCGTGCACGGAAGTCCCGGTCATCAGTGCGAAGGCACTGGCGGTGAGACAGCCCGCGATGCGGAAGGCCCTGGGGGGTCTGGCTGGTTTCATGTGTTAGTTTGTGTTTTGGTGTTTTTTCACTGCTCCCATCGACAAATCGGGGGATGGAAAATTCGGGAAAAGGGGCGGGGGGCGAGGTGGGCGGAGGCCGAATGCAGGGCGGCTCAAGCCGAGGGCACCGCACGCTCGTAACATGCTTGTGGATACCGTCTTTGCGTGAAATTCATGCGATGAAAAATCATGATCATTTAATTTCTATTGATTTTTCAGAATTACCGATGGCAGCGGCGATTAGGTCTAAAAGGGGAAAATAGGACCATTGAGAGCAAGAAAGTCGGGCCATTCGTGTTACAACGGTGAAAAATGGAATAGCAACACTGCAATTTCTGCGCCGTTCATAATGAAAAATCATGAATCTATGCCTGAAATATTTTTGAAAAATATACGGCATTATGCGTCATGGGACGAATCGCGTCCGAACTGTGGCAGGATGCGTCTTTTATGCGGTGAAGGCATGCCTCTCCGCGTCGGACGCGGCCGTTACGGGCGGGAAACAGCCGTTAGTTTTCGCCCACGTGCGGCCTCCTACATTTTGGGGTGGACGGATTTTTCCGAAGGGCTTGTGCCCCGCTCGCTGCGGCGCGGGTCCCGTTGACCTTTCGAGGTCGGGATTTTTAGCCGAGCGCTGGTGCCTTCGCCAACGGAGACTTGGGGCGGTGCGCGCCGACAAACATGCGTCGGCGAACGGCCGTCAGGCTGCGGGAGTGAGCTCGTCGTGCACGGCTCGGATGGCATGGGCCATGTGATCGATGTCGGCCGCCTTGTAGAGCCAGCCGAGGGGGAGCGCGATCATACGATGGATGAGATCCTCGGTGCGGGGAAAGTCTTCCGGCCGATAGCCCGGGGCGGGCCAAGGCGTGAGATCGCGGAAGGGCGACGCGCTGCGATGATGCGCGAGGCCGTTCTTTACGTAGTCGCGATGATATTGTGGATACGTGCCGGTGCGCGGGTTGCAGTTCACCTCGCGGCTTTGCAGGGCGGCGCGAAATTGATCGGCCAAAGCCGGCGTAGCGAGGTAGGCATAGAGCTCGAACGCCGAATCGCCGGCGGGATCGGCTTGAGGACGCCACGCGAGGTGGGGCAACTCCCCGACGGCATGCAGCAGCCGTTGCTGCAGGGCCCGACAGTGATCGCGGATGCTGTCGACCTTGCGTCGCTGAGCGAGTGCCACGGCGGCGGTGAGTTCCGACATCCGGGCGTTCCCGCCGACCATCATGGGCTCCCGAGCGGGAAGGAGCGCCTGATGGTGCGGACGGTATTGCCCCAAGTCGTGGAGGCGGACGGCGCGTTCGTAGAGGCGCTGATCGCGCGTGACAATCATGCCGCCTTCGCCGGCGGTCATGGGTTTGTTGTGCTGAAAGCTATAAATGGCGGCATCGCTCCACGTGCCGAGACGGCGCCCGCGGAAGGTGGCGCCGGGTGCTTCCGCGCAGTCTTCGAGCACAAAGATTCCGCGGCGATGGGCCTCGTGTTGGATGCGGTCCATGGCGGCGGCCACGCCTTGGAAATGCACCACGAGCACGGCCCGCGTGCGCGGGGTGGCGAGACGCGAGATCTCGTCAGGGTCGAGACAGAGAGAGGAGTCAATCTCAGCCAGCACGGGGCGGGCTCCGACGCGCACCACGCTGGTAAAACAGGACAGCCAACTCCACGCCGGCACGATGACCTCGTCCCCCGGGCCGATGCCCATGGCTGCAAGAACCACTTCGAGCGCCGCGGTCCCGCTGGATACGGCGAGGGCGTAGTCCGTGCCGATCCACTGGCGGAATTCCGCCTCCAAGTTGGCCACCATGGGCGGCGTGGCTTTCGGATCGTCGCCATAGTAGCGGAACAATTCGCGGCGGCGCAGCACGTCGAGCGCGAGAGCTTCTTCTTCAGCGCCCATGGCGGCGGAGCCGAGACCAAGGCGAGGACGGGAATAGGATTCAAGCGGCATGGAGAAAAAGGAGAGTGAGGCAGCGACCTGCCGCGTGCGGCGCGGACCGCAGGGGGCGGGGGGAGCGCTCCTTGCGATCAGCGCGAAGGTGGAGGGGCGAGCTGGCGGAGGGCCTGTTGGAAGTCGCCGCGACTAAAAACGAAACCGAACTCAACGGCGACGCGCCAGAGAGCGGATGCCTTTTCGCTCTCCTCCGCCGCGGTGTCGTGGCGTTCCACGGCGGTGGTCGCCTCGGGAATGGTGGAGCAAATGAAGCCGCGTCGCTTCATGTCGATCATGCCGCCGGGGGACATGAGCAGGCACCAGTTAAGGGCGAACCCGATGTAGATGAGATGATTGATGCCGCGCTCGTAACAATGGCGCGTCAGCGCATCGCAACTGGTCAACGTGGGTTCGCCGGGGGCGGGGGTAGCTTGGCGGGCCGCGCGCAGATCGGCGAACGCGAGATCAACGTCGTCTTGGTTTTCTTCGCCCGGGTAACTCAAGGCCCGACGGAGGGCTTGCTGAGCGTGCCATGTGCTATCCCGCACGGTGCCGCGCCGCGGTGCCGGCCCCGGTTCGAGCAGGTGTAAAACCGGGAGGCGGGCGCCGCGCACACTGGTGAGCAAGGGCGGAAAAACTTCGCTCAAGATGAGGCGGGCGCGACCGAGGTATTCGACGGCCCGCTCCCGTCCGGGAAGGTTCTCGGGTTTGCCGGGATCCCATGCGTGCATGACCAAGATGGCGGTGCGGGCGGAGTCGAGCGTCACCGGTGTCTGCACCCAGCCGCGCCGATCCGCCGCCGTGAGTCCGGCGAATTGACGGTAGAGCGAGGCGCGGCACGAGAACGCAGGCATGAGAAAGGCGGGTTATGAGGCGATGCGGGTGGCCATTCTGCGCAAACCTAGCCCGAGGAGGATCAACATGCCACCCGCAATAAGATTGATCTTGGCGGGAGCGACGGGGCTGCCCGGCAGCAGGACGCAAAGCGACAATACGCCCCCCAGCACCAGGCAGACGAAACCGATCATGCCGTAAACCTGGAGTGCGCCGCCGGCGAAGTGTTCATCCTCGACGATCATGGGCGTGGCGAGATCGCGTTCGAGTTCCAACAGGTTGGCATTCTTCGGGTCATCGGCGCGGAACCAGCGCGCTGAAATCAGGAACACCAAACTGGCCGTGATCGCTTCGCTAATGATATTGCGGGCGAAGGCATGTTCCGGCCAGAGCCCGATGACCATCAGCGTGATGGCCACGGCGAGCGCGGCCGAGCAGGAGGCGATGCCCGACCACCACGGTGTGCGACGGAAAATCATACCCAACGCCACGGGCATCTGGAACGCCGCGATGAGCGAGTAGTATTGGAGTGCGAAGGTGAACGCTCCGCCGAATCGCGGAATGTAGAACGCCACCGCGACCCCGAGCACGCCGACGGTCGTCATCGTCACCCAGGCCAATTTGAGCTGACCGCGCTGGCTGGTCTCCTTGCCGCTGAGGCGGCGACGCAACGGCACGATAATGTCGCGGGTGACGGTGGCCGCGAGCCAGTTGAAGGCGTCATTGGCCTGACCGAGAGTGGCCGAAAGGATCGCCGATACGACAAAACCGATCATCCCATGCGGCAGCAGCAGCAGGGCGAGGCTGACGAATGAGGCCTCGGCGGGATTGGCAAATTGCGGCCAGATCGCGGCCATATCCGGAAAAATGATACGAGCGGCCATCACCGGCAGCACCCACATCATCGGACCGACAAACGAGAGGATGGCGCAGAGGAGCGACATCTTGCGGGCGCCCCGTTCGTCGGGCACGCTGTTGTAGCGCTGCACCAGATGCCAGGCGACATTGTAACCGAGAAACATGCTGATCGCATAGCCGACCAGAAACCAGGGCGACGAGGCTTGGCCGCCGATGGCGAAGTAGCCTGCCGGCGCCTCGGCGATCAGGCGCGAGATGCCGGCTCCGAGACCGTGGCCATTGCCCAGATACAGGTAGGACAAGGGCAGGATGATGAGACTCATCGTGCCGATGATTATGCCCTGCACGGCGTCGGAGAGCACGGCGGCCCAGAGCCCGCCCACGGCGGTGTAGAGAACCATCACGACGCCGATGACGATCATCAGGAGCTGCGAACCGGTGAGGGCGATCCCCGCCACATTGACCGACAGGTCGTTGAAGCCCAGCGCGGTCGAGACGAAGATCGTCAGAATATACAGGCCCTGCCCGATGCCGATGATGGCGGGCAGCACCGCCGTGACCGAATAAAAGTAGGTCGTCGACGGGGAGAAACGACGGGTCAGGAACTGCAACGGCGACGAAAGTCGGGCCCGGCGCCATCGTTTCGCGAAGTAAAAATAGCCGCAGAGATACGCCCAGGTGGACGAGGTGAAGATGAGCGCGGCGCCGCCCGCGTTCTGGTAAATCACACCGGCTGCGGCCACGAACATGAAGGCGGAAAAGCCCGATACCCAGTTGGACAGGCCCGCCAAAAACCAGGGGATGCTGCCGCCGCCCTCGAAGTAGTCCTCGGTGTTCTTGTTTTTGCGGGCGGAGTAAAAGCCCACAAAAATGATGATGCCGAAATACAGCGCGATGAGCGCGTAGTCGAACAGGTTGACGGTGTTGAAGTCGGGCACGGCGGAGAGGTCTGCAGGCGTGAGTTACCGGGTGAACTAAACGGAGGAGAAGGGCAGCGCGGCGCGCGCACGGTCGATGTCGATCGCAATATTTTGGCCGGAATGGGAGCCGCGGATCGTCCAGCCTTGCGCGGTTTCCCTCACGTCCAGCTGGCCGGGTTCACCCCCGGTCGGATGGGCGGCGACCACGGTGAGGAGCGTGTGCTGCGCCGCCGCCCCGGAGGTGACCTCGATGAAAGGGAACGAGCCTTCCTCGGGGGGGAGATCGAGTGCGCGCAGCGCGGTGACGGGCGTGGAGCCATAGGCGTGCGTGCGGGCAACGAGCCCGGCGTGAGGCCGCTTGATGGTAAAGGTCGTGCCGGTGACGGCCCCGATGCCGCGGGTGTCCTCGTTGAAGATTTGGAAGCGGGCGGACAGGGCCGCCTTGGTGCCGTCGACCAGATCGAGGCGGTCGAGGATGACGAGCAGATCCGGCTTCACGTAAAAGAGGCTGCGATCGATCCGTTCGACCTTGTCGTTGACCAGTCGATACGCGGGCGTCGCGTCGCTCGTGACCTGCATGCGGCCCTCGGCGGCCTCATAGCCGGTGACGCTGGCGGAGGCCCACGACGAGTTGGTGCCATCGCGGCCGTCATGGTATTGGTGTCCCTGGCCGTCGATGAGAACGGCGGTGTGGGCTTCCGTCTGACGCAACAACCAGCGGGGATGGCGGGTGTCGTAGGCGGCCTTGAACGGGTCGTGAAACAGGCGCTCGCCGTGGGCCTTGAAAATGATGCTGTTGCGGTCGGCGTGTTCATGATTGGCCGGGCCGCCGCTGCGCAGGGCGACGACGGTGGACGGCGCATCCCAGCCGGTGCGCGAGATCACCCAGTCGTTGCTGAGACGCACATCGAGGAGGCTGGCATCGGGCGGCGCCGCGCGTGCCTTGGGATCAAACCAAACGGCCGCAGGGATGTGTTGCAGGCCACCAATATTTTGCGCGACGTAGTGTGAAACCGGATCGTGGGCGACGTCGCCGACCCAAGGGGCGACCGTCACGTCGGCGCCGATGCCGGAGTCACCGAAGTTCACGAGATCCAACGCGGGATTCATGGCGCCCTTCGGCACGAAGTTATAGGCTTCCTTTTCGTGCGGATTCACATAGGTCGAGCCCAGGGTGGGCATGGACATGACCAACGCATAGCGGACGGTGCCGGGATAGTTGATCAGATCGCGCTCGTCGACGCCGAGGCGCCGGTGCAGCACTTCGGCGAGCAGCACCATGTGGAGCGTGGTGTAGCCCCAGTAGCCGACGCCCTCATCGTAGGCGCCGTCCAGGCCATACATCGTGGAAAACGCGCGCGCGCTGCGCCGGGCCATCGAGAGCCAGCGATCGGCCTGAGGGTGACGGCCGTGCAGCCAGAGCGCGGCGATACCGAGCGCGGCCATCGGGATGACTTTGAGGTTGGTGGCATTGAGGATCAGCGGCCAA
>CAXBDS010000078.1:0-20362 GCA_963974355.1 uncultured Opitutaceae bacterium | reverse complement strand
GGCCCCCAACGTGGTGCCCGCCTTTGCCGAGGTCTACTACTACGTGCGCAGCCCCAGCCGCGACATCGTGCAGGACGTCTGGAACCGCATTCAAAAAGCCGCCGACGGCGCCGCCCTCGGCACCGGCACGACCACCAAAACCGAAGTCACCGGCGGCGCCTACGACGTGTTGCCCAACGAGACCCTCGGGCGCGTCATGCAGCCCAACCTCGAACACGTGGGCGGCGTTATCTACGACGACAAGGAGCGCGCCTTCGCCGAAAAGATGTCCACCCAGCTCCCCGGCGGCCGCAAAATCGCACTTGAGATCGCCGCCATGGTGCAACCGTTCAACGCCCATGCGCCCACCGGCAACGCCTCCTCCGATTCCGGCGACGTGAGCTGGGCCGTGCCGACGATCGCGATGACTGCCGCCACCTGGGTGCCCGGCACCCCCGCCCATAGCTGGCAAGCCGTCGCCGCCGGCGGCACGAGCATCGGCATCAAGGGCATGCAGGTTGCCGCCAAGACCATGGCCGGCACCGGCATCGACCTCTTTCAATCGCCGGAGACGCTCAAGGCCGCAAAGGCCGAGCTCGAAGAGCGCCGCGGCCCCGACTTCCACTATGAAGCGATGGTCGGCGACCGCGATCCGCCGCTCGACTACCGCAACTGAGCGAGGGGCCGATCGAGCCCGGATTTTTAGTCACCAAGGGCCACGAATTTACCTGCACAGAGGAATAGCCCGCCGTTGTTCCGAGGTTTTGAATTCGAGTTTGTTCGTGACCCTGCTGGGTTAGCTCCTGCCGCCTCTCACTGCTGATAAAGCTGGATCAGGTTGCCGCAGGTGTCGGCCAAGATCGCGAGCGTCACCGGCCCCATCGCCGTCGGCTCCATCGTGAACGTGACGCCGGCGGCCTTGAGGCGGGTAAACTCCGCCTGGATGTCGTCGACCTCAAACGCAGTGATCGGAATGCCCTGCTCCATCAGCGCTTCCTGAAACGTTTTCGCCGCCGGATTTGCGTTAGGCTCCAGCACCAGCTCCACCTCCGGCGGACCATCCGGTGAAACGACGGTGAGCCAGCGAAACTCACCCATCGGGATGTCTTTGCCCGGCTTGAAACCGAGGATCTCGGTGTAGAATTTGAGGCCCTTGGTCTGGTCGTCGACGAAGATACTATTCAGTTTGATTTTCATAGAGGGTGGAAAGGTGGACGCCCATCCTATCAAACTCCCGCTGGCGCTGCTTCTCGATTTTTGCGGTCCTCGGTCGAATCTCCCCCCATGAGGCCAAAACAACCCGGTCCGAGTCCGCGCGGCATGCCTCGCTCCGCCTGTGCCGCCGCCCGAAACCTCCGCTGAAACGACGAAGGGGATTCACCCACTCGCCGGGTAAAGAGCGCACTGAAACTGCCGAGGCTCGTGAAGCCGACCTCGAGGCAAATCGCGGTCACCGACAAGTCACTCAACAACAGCAGCGCCTTCGCCCGCGCGAGCTGTGCCGTTGAACGACAGTGGTAGGGCGTTTCACCGAACAGACCTTTGAATAACCGCACAAAATGAAACCGCGACACGCCCGCCGCACGGGCGACGTCATCGATCGAACGGTGAAACTGACCCACTTCACGCAGCGCCGTGCGTGCCCGACAAAGCCGAAGGTGCCGATCCCGATGCAACATCCCCCGCTTCACTGACAGGTTTCCCCCCTCCCCGTCAGCCCAAAATCCCGTGCGCCTCCTCTCCGGCCAAGATGGATTGGCCCCGTTGCGTCTCCCACCCGCTCCGGCTCGACCGCGCCGTCGGATTCATCTCAGGTCGAGCCGGGCCTAAAAACTCATACCTGGAACTCGCCGTCGCGGTAGATCACGACCGTCGATCCGTCGGTGAGGTGGGCGGTGACGGTGCGGTTGGACGTGGCCACGATGTCGGTGTGCACGGCCGAGTTGTTGTAACCCAGCTCCGCCCACTCCGCCTCGCTCACCTTGGACGGATCGCCGGTGTAGGAGTCCCGGTAAGCCGAACCGACGGCCAGATGGGTGTTGCCCCACTGCCCGCCCACGTTCTCGTCAAACAGCGTTTCGCCCATGAACTTCGTGATGCGGGAGAAGCGGCGGTCGGTGAGCGAGAACTCGCCGATCTTGTCGGCGTTTTCCACCGCGATCATCTCGCGCAACAGGTCCTCGCCCTCGCCGGCCGTGGCCTTCGTCACGAGGCCGTCATTGAATTCCAGATACACGTCCTTGATGAGTGAGCCGTAGCGATAGAGCGGCTCGGTGAAGCGGATGTGCCCCTCGGTGCCGCGCCAGTCGGGCGAGATAAACAGCTCGAAGCTCGGGATGTTGCGGCCGGAGCCGCCCAGCCACTTGCGCTGCGAGCCAATCTTCACCCACAGGTCGGTGTCGGCCGCCTCGACGTGCAGGCGGTCGATGGGCAACGCGTCGAGTTTGTCCCGCACGGCGTAGAGCTCGGTGTAGACCGACTTCCATTTCTCCGCCGGTTGCGCGACGTCGAGGTAGCAGGCGTGGATGATCTCGGTCCAATACTCCTCGAGCGTCATGCCGACCTCGGCCGCCATCGCGGGGGTGGCATACATGGCGAGCGTCCAGGTGAAGTCACCGGCGCCTTCCTTGGCCCGGCGCCAGTCCATGTAAGGCTTCAGCGCCTTTTGCGTGGCCATGAGCTTCTTGCTCGGGATGCCGGCCAGCTCCTGCTTGTCGGTCTCGGCGATGATGGCGACCAGGTGGTCGACCTGGTCGACGAGGCCGCGGTAAAATTTATCGGCGAAGAACGAGAGTTGGTCCTCGTTGGCGAGCTCGTAGAACTCGCGCGTAAAGTCGTCGGGCGAGAAAAACACCAGCGGGTGGGCGCCGGCCTTCAGCACGGCGCGGCGCAGCGCCACAAGCAGCGGTTTGGCCACCTCGGGCACGCGCAACATGACGACTTCGCCGGGCTTCACGCCCTCGCCGCTGTTGAGGGCGAAATTAATCAGAACATCCGCATATTTATCGAGCATCACGCCCGAGGGTTGGTAGGTCATGCGCCCAAAATTGTCCGCAGACCGCCGAGCGCAAGGCGGGAGGCGGTTTACCCTCACGGCGTCTCGCACCGACTCGTTGCGTCCCCATTTTGCGCCAGACGCCTCCGCGCCTCCCCGTCGTGGCGCGTCCCGGCGGGCCGGACTCATCGCGAGCGGACCAAGCGGCGACCAAGTCCCCCGCGTGGGGCGGAACCTACCGCGGTGATCGCCAATTCACGGCGAATGCGAACAACTCGGGAACCGTTTGCGGAGAACCCGTTCTGTTCCCACCAACGATCGGCCTTGGTGGAGGCCTGGGCGGACGTTGCAGCCGGACATGACCATATCCACACCGCCGCCGTCTTCGCCCGAAGATGACGACCGGCCCGTCCGGTCGTTGTTCTCCGCGCGCGCCACCCGTTGGTTCCGCCGGGTGTTCATCGGGATCGCCGGACTGGTGGTGATGAGCCTCGTCTCCGCGTGGCAATATTACCACTCCCCTTACCGCAACGGCGTCGGGATCGCCGTCACTCAACCGATCCAGTTCAGCCACCGCCACCACGCGGGTGAGCTGAAACTCGACTGCCGCTACTGTCACACTTCGGTCGAAAACGACGCCTTTGCCGGCGTGCCGGACGCCCACACCTGCCTGACCTGTCACTCGCAGATCTTTACCGACACCGCCATGCTGCAACCGTTGGTGCAAAGCGCGTCGCAACACACGCCGCTGCGCTGGAACCGGGTCAACAACGTTCCTGACTTCGTCTTCTTCAACCACTCGGCCCACATCAGCCATGGCATCGATTGCGCGGCCTGCCACGGCGACGTCGCCGATATGCCGCTCGTCGCGAAAGCCGAATCGCTCGATATGCGCTGGTGCCTGGAATGCCACCGAGACGTCCAAACCGCCGGCGGCGTGCATGACCCGCGACGCACGCACCTCACCGACTGTTCGACCTGCCATCACTGAGCCGATGTCTCGTTTATCTTCTCCGTCCTCCCCCGCCGCGATGCAGTCGGCGGACCAGCACCTGCGAGCCCGCTTGGCCGATGAATTTCCCGCGGGCGCCCACGCATGGCCCCCCGATCTGAGCCGACGCCACTTCCTCGAACTCATGGGCGCGTCGCTCGCCCTCGCCGGGGTAGCCGGGTGTTACCGCCCGCCTCGCGAGGATATTGTGCCCTACGGCGACACCCCCGAAGCCCTCGTCCCCGGCAATCCTCTCACTTATGCCACCGCCATGCCGTGGCACGGCTTTGCCCGGGGCATCCTCGTGCGAGCTCACGAGGGCCGCCCGATCAAAATCGAAGGCAACCCCGCCCACCCCGACAGCCTCGGCGCCACCGATGCGATCACCCAGGCGGCCGTGCTTGGGCTCTATGATCCCGACCGTTCAACAACGCCCGTCCATCAACGCGTGCCCGTCTCCTGGGCCGATTTCGATGCCGCCTGGCGCAATCAACGCGCGCGTTTCGATACTCTCGGCGGTGACGGGTTTGCCCTGCTGACAGAACCGACGACGTCCCCTACCCAACTCCGACTCGTGCATGCGCTGCTCGATCACTGGCCTCACGCCCGCTGGTATCAGGCGCCCACGTTGCTCGCCCATGAGGTCGAAGCCGATCTCTCCCGGGCCGATGTCATTCTCGCGATCGACGACGATATTCTCGTGCAACACCCGGGGTCGTTGCGACACGCCCGCCACTTCGCCGCTCGCCGTCGGGAGTCGCCCAACCGCCTCTATGTCGCCGAGCCTTCCCCTACCGTGACCGGTTCCATGGCCGACCGTCGCCTCCCTGCCACGCCTGCCGAGTGTCGGGCCCTGCTCGAGACCATCGCCTCCCAACTCGAGCACGAGACGCCGAGCGGCGGCGGGTTCGTCGCGCAGGTTACACGCGATCTGCGCGAGGCCGGTCCCCGCGGGCGGTGTTTTGTCGGAGCACATCTTGGCCCCCAGGCGCAAAAACTGGCGGATCGGATCAACCGGTTGATCGGCGTCACTCCACCACCAACCCACCGCCATCCGCGCTCCGACAACGATCCGCGCGCAACGGGTGATCTGACCACGCTCGCGGCGGATATCGACAACCAGCGCGTGCACACGTTGGTCGTGCTCGACCGCAACATCGTTTACACGGAAGCGGGCGGCAGGACGTGGCCTGACCGGATCGGCCGCCTCGCCTCCAGCATTCATTTGGGAGCGTATCACGACGAGACCGGTCAAGCCTGCCAATGGCACCTGCCCACCAGTCATTTTCTGGAAAGTTGGAATGATCTGCGCTCCAGCGACGGCACCGCGACCATCGCGCAACCCGCCAGCACCCCGCGACTCAACACCCGCGCGCCACTGACCCTACTGGACCAGTTGGCGCGAGGCAGCGGTCGCTCCGACTACGCACTTGTGCGGGAAACCTGGGACGCCCCGCCCGACGATTGGTCGGAGTGGTTGCGCCGCGGAACCGTTCCTCGTGCCCAAGATAACGTCCGCCCCCCGGCGCCACCATCCCTCCGACGCGGTGCCCCCCCCGCGCCGCCCCTCGCGGGCGACGCGCTCGTCGCCGTCTTCCGGCCTGATCGCTATTTGGACGATGGACGTTGGGCCAACAACGGCTGGCTGCAGGAGCTGCCGGATCCCTTCAGCCGCCTGGCTTGGGGCAACGCGGCGTGGATCTCGTCCGCCCTCGCCCGTAAACACGGCCTCAACGCCGGAGATCACGTGGTGCTCACCTGCGAGGATCGAACCTTGGAGATCCCCGTTTGGATTCAGCCCGGGCAAGCCGGATCGGCCGTGACATTGCATTTTGGATACGGCCGCCGGGCCGGCGGACACATCGCTCAAGGCGTCGGCGTCAATGTGTTTCCCTTTCAACCGCCCTCGGGCGCGACGGAGTGCGTCATCCACGACCTGCGGTCCACCGGGCGCCATACCGATCTCATATCGACGCAGGGGCATTTTGACATGGCGCAGCGCGATTTGGTGCGCGTCGTGCCCGCCGCCGAGGCCGACCACCCGCCGACCGACGCCTTATCTCCCCAGGAACGGTCCACGCTGTTCCCGGCCGCTTTCCCGGAAGGCGAATACGCCTGGGCCATGGCCATCGACCTGCGGTCGTGCATGGGCTGTCAGGCGTGCGTCATCGCCTGCCAGGCCGAGAACAACATCCCCGTGGTCGGAGCCGCGCAGGTGGCTCGCGGACGCGAGATGCACTGGATCCGGATCGATCGCTACTACACCGGCGACGAGACATCGCCCCTGATGCTGCATCAGCCGGTGCCCTGCATGCATTGCGAAAACGCGCCCTGCGAACTCGTCTGCCCGGTCGGCGCGACGGTGCACTCGAGCGAAGGCCTGAACGACATGGTCTACAACCGTTGCATCGGCACGCGCTACTGCTCCAACAACTGCCCTTACAAGGTTCGCCGTTTCAATTTTCTCAATTTCCGGGTCGACGATGATTCACCGCTCAACGAGCGCCACAACCCCCGGGTGACCGTGCGCGAGCGAGGCGTGATGGAGAAGTGCACCTATTGCGTGCAACGCATCAATGCCGCGCGCATTGTCGCCCGACGGGAGGATCGCCGCATCCGCGAAAACGAACTGCGCACCGCTTGCCAGCAAGTGTGCCCGACCGAGGCCATCGTTTTCGGGGACAAGAATGACCCTGCATCCGCAGTAAGTCGTCGCCGGGCGCATCCGTTGAACTACGCGCTGCTGACGGAACTCAATACCCAGCCCCGCACCACGTATCTCGCCCGGGTTACGAACCGGGCGCCGGAGGACGCACCCGCATGACTACCGGGAAGGACGCCCCAACGGAGCCTCTGCTGGGGGCCGGTGTCACCCCGCAAACGTTGACCCAAGAGGTCAGCGCCATGCCGGGTGCGTTCGGGCGCCGCCGGGGATGGTTGTTCGGCTTCGGCATCGCGTTCGTCCTGCTCATGGTGCTCTTCGGATCGGTGGCGTGGTTGTTTACCCGCGGCATCGGCGTTTGGGGGCTCAACATGCCCGTCGCCTGGGGCTTCGCCATCACCAACTTCGTATGGTGGATCGGCATCGGTCACGCGGGCACGTTTATCTCGGCGGTCTTGTTGCTGCTGCACCAATCGTGGCGCACGTCCATCAACCGTTTCGCCGAAGCGATGACCTTGTTTGCGGTGGCATGCGCGGGACTGTTTCCCCTGCTCCACTTAGGCCGGCCCCAGTTCTTTTATTGGCTGCTGCCCTATCCCGACACGATGGGGCTATGGCCGCAGTTCCGCAGTCCGCTGGTGTGGGACATGTTTGCCGTCGGCACGTATGCAACGGTGTCGCTGTTGTTCTGGTATCTCGGACTGGTCCCGGATCTGGCCACGATGCGCGACCGGGCGGTGACCTTGGGCAAACGTCGGCTCTATGGATTGATGGCGCTCGGATGGCGGGGAGACTTGCGTCACTGGCACCACCACGAGCGACTCTACCTGATCATGGCCGCGCTGGCGACGCCGCTGGTGGTGTCGGTGCACAGCATCGTGGGAATGGATTTCGCCGTGGCGAATCTGCCCGGGTGGCATTCGACCATCTTCCCGCCCTACTTTGTGGCCGGTGCCGTCTTTTCCGGTTTTGCGATGGTGCTCACGCTGGTCATTCCCGTGCGCGCGGCCTGCGGGCTGCACCATCTCATCACGGCGCGTCATCTTGATTTGATGGCCAAGGTGATGCTCGCGACAGGATGGATGGTCACCTACGGCTATTTCACCGAATTCTTCACGGCGTGGCAAAGCGGCGATGAATTCGAGCGCTACGTCGCGATCAACCGTCTCACCGGTCCTTATGCCCTGGCCGGTTGGGGCATGCTCACCTGCAACGTGATCGTGCCGCAACTCGTCTGGTTTCGCCGGGTGCGGGCCTCGCCCGTCGCGTTGTTCGCCGTCTCGATCCTGGTCAACCTCGGCATGTGGCTGGAGCGCTACGTCATCGTGATCACGAGCCTGCATCGCGATTTCCTTCCCTCGTCCTGGGGCCTGTTCCAGGCCACCTTCTGGGACTGGTCGACATTGCTCGGATCGTTCGGGCTGTTTCTGTCGTTGCTGTTTGTTTTCCTGCGCCTGCTGCCCGCGATCTCGATGGCGGAAATGCGCAACTTCGTGGTGAAGGCCGAGACCGCCGCGGCCAAAACGAAAGGCCACGACGAATGAGTCCCCGCCTCCATGGCATCGTCGGCCGTTTCGACGAGGGCGAGGCCTTCACCGCCGCGCTCCGGCAGCTGCGCGGCGCCGGCTATCAACGTCTCGAAGGCTATGCCCCGCGACCGATGGAGGACGCCCACGATTTGCTCACGCGCGAGCGATCGCCCATCCCCGGCCTCATGTTGGCCGGTGGCGCAGCGGGGCTTGTCGGCTCATTCCTGCTCCAGGTTTGGGCTGCCTACGACTATCCGCTCGAGGTGGCCGGTCGCCCGCTGTTCAGCTGGCCGGCCTTTGTCCCGGTGTCATTTGAACTCACCCTGCTCTCTGCCACCCTCTGCGGCATCGGTGCCTGGTTATGGCTCACCGGGCTGCCTCGGCTCGATCACCCGATGTTTCATCGCGCAGACTTCGGGCAAGCCTCCCAGGATGCCTATTTCGTCTGCGTGCGCGGCGATGATCCGCAGTTCGATTTCGAGGCCATCGGGGACGTGTTGCGGAAAGCAGGCGCGGCCCAGGTGCGGGGGGTGCAATCATGACGATGAGCGTGCCGCGGCCCCGGGGTGTCGCCTATCTCGTGCTCGTCGTGAGCGGGATATGGCTCACCGGCTGCGACAACATGAAACATCAACCGGTGGAGCGTGCCTTGGAAGCTCCTCGGCCGGTGCCGGTGCATGCCGTGGCCCAATCCGATCCTGCGCGGCCGCCGGCCCCGCCCCGCTCCCTCGCGTTGCTCCAGCGCGGACGTGAACGTTACACCATCTACTGCGCGCCTTGCCACGGCACGTTCGGCAAGGGCGAGGGTATCGTGGTGCAACGCGGTTACCCGGCCCCGCCCTCGTATCACACCGAGCGTTTGCGAGACGCTCCCGACGAGCATTTCTACGAGGTCATCAGCCAAGGCTATGGCGTCATGTATGACTATGCCAATCGCATCGCGCCCGCCGATCGATGGGCTATCGTGGCCTACGTGCGCGCCTTGCAGCGCAGCCAGCATGGCACGCGGGCCGATGTGCCACCGGAATTTCGCGCGCAACTGGGCATGACGGAGGATCAGCCATGACCGCCGCCGCGCCTTTCACCACTCCGCTCGCCAGCATCTGGCAATGGCTGGTCTTCGTGCTGCTGCAACCGCCGTTGGGAGCACTCGTTTTAATCCTCATCCACCGGATTACGGGCGGACAATGGTTTGCCGGCCTGCAGATCCCGCTGCGCCGATTCTGCCGCTGGCTCCCTTGGGTGTGGCTTCTGCTCGCCCCCTTGCTTTGGACCCGGGCCGGCGAATCACCGCCCGCGGCAGACCATGATACCACTCTGGCGGCTTACTTTGGGTTTACCGGACGGCTTCTTCGCTACGTGGTGACATGGGGAGTATTCACCGGGTTGAGTGGGTGGGCCGGCCGGCTGGAACATCGCCGCTGGGTCGGCCCGGTCGGGCTGATCGTTGTCGTCTTCACGTTGCATCTGGCCGCCGTTGACTGGCTGGTCACGCGACAGGCGGGATGGTTCTCCACCGGCTTTCCGCTAATCTGGATGGCGGGCAATGTGGTCTCCGCCCTCGGGTTGGCGCTGGTGAGTGCCTTGCGGCGCGGAGCCTCGCCTGCCGCCCGAGGAAGCAGCGGTCGCCCCGAAGGCATCGACTGGGGCAATCTGCTGCTCGCGGCCGTGTTGTTCTGGAGCTACGTCTCGTTCACCCATTTTCTGATCATGTGGATGGGCGATCTGGCCCACGAAATCGGTTGGTATGTCGCCCGCGCGACGCCCGGCTGGAAGGCCCTCATCAGTGTGATCGCGCTCTGTCACCTGGCGGTGCCGTTGATCCTGCTGTTTTTCCGCCGCTTCAAACAATCCGCGCGAGGACTGGGCACGCTGGCCGCCACCCTCATTTTTCTGCAAGCCGCCCATACCGCGTGGCTCATTCTGCCATGACGCGCCCCAGGTTCCCCCCCCCTCCGCCGCCGGCCCAGGCCGGTTACGACACCACCGAAGTTTCGCCCCGGGCCATCCTCTTCGCCGGAGGCATCGTGGTGCTCCTGCTCGGACTTTCCCTCGGCACGGTGAAACTCCTTTTGCATCTCGACGCGCCGAAGGAACCCGCGCGCACGCTGGGCGCGGCGGGCTCATTCACCGCCAGCCCCAACTATCGGACCTCGATCGAGGCCTCGTGGGATCATCTCGCCGTGACTCAAGCCCGGGAGAATGACTATGGGTGGATCGATCGCCCCCGCGGCATCGTGCGCCTGCCGATCGAACGGGCCATGGAAATTCTGGCCAGCGAACAGGAGGTGCGGCCATGAAGCGTCTGCTGGGGTGGATCGCATTCCTCGGTGGTCTCGCCCTCACGGGACCGGTAACCGCCCGCGCCACGTTGCGGGATCAGGTGGGCTTCACGCAAAACCTCGGGAGCACCTTGCCCGCTGATCTCGCGTGGCAGACCGCCGACGGCCCCCCCACCACTGTAACCGCAGCCTTGCACGGACAGCCCGGCGTGCTGGTCTTCGGTTACTACGACTGCCCGGAGCTTTGCGGTGTCACCGCTGATGCGGTGATCTCGGCACTACGCCAGATCGAGCCCAGCGTCGGGCGGGATTTCAGATTCATCCATGTAAGTATCGACCCTTCCGATACGCCGGAAAAATCCCGCTGGGAGCGCACAGGGGCCGCGCGCCGCTATGGGCGGGGCGAGTCGACCGCCGGCTGGCGTTACCTCACCGGTGATCAGAGCCGGATCGCAACCCTGACGTCGGCCGCAGGATTCCGTTTCCAGCCCGCCGCCGATGGCCAGGGCTTCGCGCATCCCAGCGGCTTCCTGATACTGACACCGGACGGCACGATTTCACGTTACTTCATCGGGATCGATTTCGCCCCGGCTCAGATCGCGGCGGCCCTCCGACAGGCCGGGGCCGGCCAAACCGGTTCGCCGGTCGCCAACTTCCTTATCGCCTGCCTGCACGGAGGCGCGCCGGGACAGGCTCGCTGGCCGTGGATTCTGATGCAATGCGCGGTGGCGGGCTGCGCGCTGGGCCTCGCCGGCGCGCTGTTTAACCTTGCGCGCAACCGCGGCAAGAACGCTGAACCTCCAACGTCCGCCCATCCTTCGAAGTCGGCATGAACCCGCCCTTGGCCATTCTCGCTTCTCCCGTGCATTGGCTGCCTGCCGAGGCGAGCCGCAGCGCCGGGGAGGTCGATGCGCTTTTCCTCGGTCTCGTCGCTCTCTCGGTGCTGCTGGTCGTGGTATTGGCCGGGCTGAACCTGACGTTTATCCTGCGCTACCGCAAAGGTTCAAAGGCCGCGCGGCCGCCGCTGCGCATCGCTTCATGGAAACTTGAGACACTCTGGATCAGCACCACGACCGTCATCTTTCTCGGCATCTTCGCGTGGGGCGCACCCCACTACATCGCCGCCGCGCGCCCGCCTGCCACAACCTACGATATTCACGTCACCGCCCGTCAGTGGATGTGGGACATCCGCCAACCGAACGGACGACGGGAGTTCAACTCCATTCACGTGCCCTCCGGCCGTGCCGTAAGGCTGATCATGGAATCAGAGGATGTGATTCACAGCTTCTATGTGCCGTCCTTTCGGCTCAAACAGGACGTGGTGCCAGGCAAGCAGGTGACCCTGTGGTTCGAACCGACCAAACCCGGAACCTACCATCTCTTTTGTGCCGAATTTTGCGGCACCCAACACGCCGCGATGGGGGGCTCTGTGATCGTGCAATCGCCGGCCGACTACGAGGCGTGGCTCCAGCGCGGCGACGCCGCCATCGACACCGTGGCGCGCGGCCGTCGTCTCTTCACCTTGCATGGCTGCGCCGGATGCCATGCCGCCGAATCACGCTTCCACGCACCGCAGTTGGAGGGGATCTATGGCCGACAGGTGCCCTTGGACGACGGTCGTTTTGTCATCGCGAATGAACAGTATTTGCGCGACGCCGTGCTGGATCCCCAACGGGAGATCGCCGCCGGCTATGAACCGGTGATGCCGAGTTATCGCGGACAACTGAATGAGGCCGACCTCCTCGATCTGCTCGCCTACCTGCGCTCGCTTGCCGACGCGCCCCTTCCGCCGCCGGAGATGCCCCCGGCGGTCCATCCGCAGCCATGAGATCCACCGCCACCGTCCCTCAACCCAGTTATCTCGCCTCCAGCCATGGTCTGCGGTCATGGCTTGCCACGCTCGATCACAAACGGGTCGGGCTGCTCTATCTCGTTTCGATCACATTCTTTTTCGCCATCGCCGCCGGGGCCGCCGCGCTCATGCGGATCGAGCTCCTCACCCCGCAGGGCGATCTGGTGGTATCAGACATCTATAACCGGCTCTTTACCCTGCACGGCGTGCTGATGGTCTGGTTCTTCTTGATCCCGTCGATCCCGTCGGCCCTCGGTAATTTTGTCATCCCGCTGATGATCGGCGCGCGCGACGTGGCATTTCCACGGCTGAATCTCGCCAGCTGGTATCTGTTCATGCTCGGGGGCGCACTCGCGCTCTACGCCATCGTGATCGGTGGCGTCGACACCGGCTGGACCTTCTACACCCCTTACAGCACAACGTATTCAAACGGTCATGTCATGCTGATGGCCGTGGGCGTTTTCATCTCCGGGTTTTCGTCGATTTTCACCGGACTGAATTTCATCGTAACGATCCATCGCCTGCGGGCGCCGGGCCTCACGTGGTTTCGCCTGCCTCTCTTCATCTGGTCGATGTATGCGACGAGCCTCATTCTCATCCTGGCCACACCCGTGCTGGCGGTGACCCTGCTGCTGATCGCTCTGGAGCGGGGACTCGGGGTCGGGGTGTTCGACCCGGCGTTGGGCGGCGATCCACTGCTGTTCCAGCACCTCTTCTGGTTCTACTCCCACCCGGCGGTCTACATCATGATCCTTCCGGGCATGGGCGTGGTGAGCGAGATCATCGCCTGCTTCGCGCGCAAGCCCGTCTTTGGCTACAAGGTCGTCGCTTACTCCAGCCTGGCCATCGCGGTGCTGGGCTTTCTCGTCTGGGGACATCATATGTTCGTAAGCAGCCAATCGGTCTACGCCGGCGTGGTGTTTTCGCTGCTTAGCTTTCTGGTCGCCGTGCCGTCGGCGGTGAAGGTGTTCAACTGGACCTTCACCTTGTATAGAGCGCACATCTCACTCGAAACCCCGATGCTTTACGCGCTGGGGTTCATGGGGCTCTTCACGATCGGCGGACTCACCGGTCTCTTTCTTGCCACGCTGCCCATTGATGTGCACGTCCACGACACCTACTTCGTGGTCGCGCACTTCCACTACATCATGGTCGGCGGGATGGTCTTGGCGTTCATGGGGGCGCTGCACTACTGGTGGCCCAAGATTTCCGGCCGGCTCTATCATGAATGGACGGCCCGCGTCACGGCGGTGGTGACCTTCATCGGATTCAACCTCACGTTCTTCCCGCAGTTCGTGCTCGGTTATCTTGGCATGCCGCGACGCTACCATATCTACCCGCCGGAATTCCAGATGCTCAACGTGCTCTCCACCGCCGGCGCCACGGTGCTCGCTTTCGGCTACACGCTGCCGTTGGTTTACCTGGGCTGGTCCCTCTTCCGCGGACCGCGCGCGAGCGGCAATCCCTGGGGCGCGCACGGCTTGGAGTGGCAAACCCCGTCACCGGCTCCTCTTCACAACTTCGCCGAGGTTCCCGAAGTGCTCGGCGAACCCTATCGTCCCAACACCCGGGCAGCACTCCACCCCCCGCCGCAACCGCCACCCGCGGTATCCGAAAATCCATGACTGGTCGCCCCGCAGCCGCCCAGGGCGTGTCGCCGCCCTTCGTCGCCCCCGATCAGCAGTCGCAGGCGCAGCACCTCGGCATGTGGGTGTTTCTGGTCACGGAAGTGCTGTTTTTCGGCGGACTCTTCGTGTGCTACACCGTTTACCGCTGGCACTACCCGGAGGCATTTGCCGCCGGCAGCCAACACCTCAACGCAGGGATCGGCGGCATCAACACCGCCCTCCTCCTCACGAGCAGTCTCTGCGTCGCCCTGGGTGACCGGGCAATCAAACTCGGCCAACGCCGCGCCCTCGGCTGGTGCCTCGCGATCGCGTGGGTGCTTGGTGCAGCCTTCCTCGCCATCAAGGGGCATGAATACGCGCTGAAGGCCCACGAACACCTGATCCCGGGGCCTCATTTCCAAAGCGACGATCCCCATGCCCCGCAGGTGCAGTTGTTCATGGTGCTCTATTTTGCGATGACGGGCCTGCACGCCCTTCACATGATCATCGGGCTCGGTGCCCTCGCCTGGCTGGGGTGGCGGCTGCACTGCGGCCGCCTGAACCGCCAGCAACACGCGCCGGTCGAGATCGTGGGGCTCTACTGGCACTTCGTCGATGTCGTCTGGGTCTTTCTCTACCCCCTGCTCTATCTCGTCGGCCCCTCCGGATAATGCCCTCGCCTCCCCCGTCCGCTTCCTCTCCCGCACTGCGTCCACTCCTTGCCGTCTACGGCGCGTTGTTGTTGCTGCTGCTGCTCACGATCGGGGCCGGCCGGTTGCCGCTCGGTCCGTGGGCCACACCGGTTGCGCTCACGATTGCCAGCACCAAAGCCCTGCTGGTCGCCATTTGGTTCATGCAGCTGCGCCGGGCCGGCGCGCTGCTGCGCCTCTTCGCGCTCGGCGGCCTGGGTTGGCTCGCTATCGCGGTGGTGCTGACGATGGCCGACTACCTCACCCGCCACTGAACCGGTTCTCCATTCTGCGGTCAATCAGGGCTACGCCCAACCGCAACCCCGTTTCTCATGGCCTTCGACAAAGACAGTGACAAACCGATCATCCAACCGAAGAAACCCGACACCAAGATCAACCTTTGGATGGCAGTGTTGATCATCGTCTTCTTCGCCCTCGGCGCCTTCGCCCTGCTTCGGGTCGCCAAGGACCCGCCGGACTCCCGCGAAGAGGCGACGGATGTCACCGTGCCTTGATCCGCCAAGCCGGTCCCGTCGTCGCGAGCGGCGCTTTTACGCGGCGCGAAGCCGATTTCCGACCCACCTAGAGCGGCGCGAGGACCGGACGTTTGGCCCCTCGGCCATCCCCCGAGGATCGGCCACGCATGCCTTGCCAGAGCCACGGCAACAGATGCCGTCTCATCCACCGGACTTCGGCCGCCCACCACGGGAGACCGGCCAGTGTCAGCGTCGTCGGAAACGGAGCGCGCCACGCGCTGTCGCTGCCGGGTAAGTGCAACGCCTCGGCCAACGCTTCGGCGATGCGCGCGTGCCCCGCCGCATTCGCATGGATGCGATCGTCACTCCACAGGCGTCTGTCAGTGGCGACTGGATACGCTGCGAAATCCACGAGCACCGCGCCACTCGCCCGCGATGCCTCGGTCAGCGCGTAATTGAGCGCGGCGATCCGCGGTGCGATCAGCCGCGCCAAGGGCATGAGCGGCGTGAGATCCGGCAGGGTAAAACTCAACACGAGCGCCCCGCCGTCGACCAGCGCTCGTTGCATCACCGCGATGTCCACCGCCACCGCCGCCGCATCGAAGCGACCGGCCGTGACGTCGTTGGTCCCGCAAAACACCGTCGCCAAATCCGGCCGCATCGCGACCGCCGCGGCAAGTTGCCGCTCGCGGATCTGCCGCGTCGTCAGCCCCCGCACCGCCAGATTCGCGTAGCGCAGTCCGCCTCCTTGCGCCGCGTCGATGCGCTCGGCCAGACGCTGCGACCAACCACGATACCCCCCCGCCCCGTCGGGATCGTCGAGGCCCTCGGTCGAGCTGTCGCCGAGTGCCACATAGCGGGAAAAATGACCGGGTCGCGCCGCGTGCATGCGCCGCAACGTGAGGCAGCGGACGCGGTTCGCCCAGTCGAATGCGCACCCACCACGCGCCGACCCACAATTACCCGTTGCCGGTCACCGGCCGGGCCGACACCTTCCGCGCACCATGGATTCGTTGGCGCCCACTACCCTGGCTGACATCGCCCGCCTACAGACCGCCGTCCGCAGCGATCGGAAGGCCGCGCAACAGGAGATCGCCCAACGCCTCGCCACCGAAACCGATCCCACCGCACCGATTTACCTCGAACTGCTGCTGCTGCAGGCCTCCGTGCACGCGGAGGCGGGTGACTTGGCGCAAGCCCTCACGGTGGGCCGGGCGGTGCTGGCGCAGGTGCCCCCTCCGGACCCTAGTCTCATCGCGGGACGCACACAAAATGCCCTCGGCCTGATCCACTGGCGTTTGGGCGACCTGCCCCAAGCGTTGGAGATGCTCGCGGCTGCCCGACGCTGCGGCGAAGACGGCGGCGACGCGAAACTCGTCCTGCAGGCCGGCACCAACATGAGTCTCATCCACGCCGCCCTGAAGCAGTGGGACGAGGCGGTGCTCGGCTTCCAGCAAGGCCTCGCGGCCGCCGAGCAAAGCAACGATCTTCGCCTCGTTTCCCTTCTGGCCAACAATCTTTCCGTCGTGCTGTGGGAACGCGACGGCGCGACCGACGAAGCGCTCGCGATGGCCCGCCGCGCGCTGGAGACCAAGCTCCCGATCCGGGACTGGGTGAGCATCGCGCAAACGGCCAACAGCATCGTCGGCCTGCACTGCGACCGCCACGAATACGAGGCGGCTCACGAGGCCCTCGCCGCCGCCGCCGCCTGGGTGGAGCAGGCCAACGCGATCTCCCCGCGTTTCTACTTCCAACTCAATCGTGCCAAGCTTCTCGCCACGCTCGATAATCCGCAACGCGATGACGAAGCCGCCTTCGTCGCCTTCGCCGAAGCGATCCGGATTGCCCACGACGGCAACATGGTCGAACCCGAGGCCCGCGCCCACGAACAACTCGCCCGGGCCCACGCGGCGCGCGGCGAGCATGCCCAAGCCTACACGCATCTCGATCACTACAATCGACTCCAGGAGAAATACCTCACCGAGGATGCCGCGCAACGGCTGGAAAAGCTGCGCCATGCCGCCGACATTGAGCGCCTGGAGCGCGAGCGCCTCGCCGAGCGCACGCGTCGCGAAACCGTGGAAGCGCTTAACGCCCGACTCGAACGCACCGGCCGCGAACGCGACAGCCTGCTGCGTCTGGTCGGTCATGATTTGCGCACCCATGTCGGCGGCATGATGGGGCTCGGCGAACTCATCCGCGCCAGTCTGCCGCTCGGTAGCGACGACCGCGAAAATGCCGACGACTTATGCTCGTTGGGCGAATCCACGCTCGCCCTTTTGCAGGAGATCATGGAACACGGCAGCGCTCTCGACGGCGCCTTCGCCGAACAGCATTGCTTCGACCTCGTCGCCTCGTTGCGCGATGTAAAACGCCGCCTCGATCCCCTCTTTGCCGCCAAAGGCCAACCGTTTGATCTGCAGGTCCCCGCCGAACCGGTGTTCATTCGCTCCAATCGTTCCGGGCTGGGCCGCATCGTGGAAAACCTCCTCACCAACGCCGCCAAGTTCTCCCCGCCCGGCGCCGCCACATCCCTGCGTCTCGCCGCCTCCCTGAGCGGCTGGCAGATCGCCGTCATCGATCACGGCCAGGGCATCCCCGGCGCCGAACGCCCGCGCCTTTTTCAAGCCAATCAACGCCTGAGCGTGCGGCCCACCGGCAACGAAAGCAGCACCGGGCTCGGCCTGCTCCTCATCCACGACATCGCCCTCATGATCGGCGCAACGCTCGCGCACGAACCCACGCCCGGCGGCGGCGCGACGTTCGTGGTCGGCTTCCCGCCGGGATGCGGCGAGGCGGCTCCCTCCGCGACACCCGCGCCGAACGTGCCGTAGGCGGGCGGCGACGCTTTGCCCGGCACCGCCGCGCCGGACGGTGCATCGGGCGCCCGCTCCCTTGCCCTCCGCTACTTCGTTCGCCCGGCGCGCATCTGCTGCTCCACCCGTTGCGCCGCCGGCCCCGCGGCCGCCAGGCCGAGCTGTTCCGCACGTTGATACCAGTTAAACGCCGCCGGTCCGGCTCGCCGCCGATGCCGCGTTCGTTGATCTCACCCAACATGCCGCAGGCCTGCGCCACGTTTTGGGCCGCCGCCTTTTCCAAGTAAGCGATGCCCCGCCGGGGATCGACCGTGATGCCCGGCGACCCGCCCACGAGCGCCCGCCCCAGGTCAAACTGCGCCGCCGGCAGCCCGCCGTCCGCCGCTTCCGTGAGTAAGCGCACGCCGCCCGGGATGTCCTGCGGCGCCGCGTTGCCCTGATACATCATCAGGCCGACGCGATACTTCGCCTCCAGATTGCCGGCCGCCACGGCCCGCTGCATCAGCGCCCAGCCCGCCGCGCGATCCGTCGCACCGGTTTCAAGCCCGCTGATCAACATGGCCTGCGCATTCCCCGCCTCCACGCTTTCGGCGAGCCATGTCTTCGCGAAGTCCGGATTTTCCTTTTTCATCTCAAGGTAAAACATCGCCGTCGCCACCGCGTGCTGATCATTCGCCGCGAGGCGGAGCCAACGCATCGCGCCGTGGCGATCGGTCGGCGCGATCATCTGCGCATACCGCACCCGGGCGTCGCCATCGCCGTCTTTGGCCAAACCGCGCAGGGCCAACAATGACCCGGGCGGCGCGCTTTGCTCTTCCTCGTATTCCTTGAGAAAGAGGTCCGCTTCTTTCTTCCAATCCGCATTCCCGCCCTCGCGCGCGGCGATCTTGCGATACCACTCGGCGGCCTGCGCGCGTTGCTGGTTCCAGTCCAAGGCTCGCGCGGTCTGGATCTGCCCGGTGGCGTTGCCTTCCTCCGCGAGCTCTAAAAACAACTCCCGCGCCGCCTCCTTCTCCCCGGTGTAACTCAGCTCCAGGGCCAGCTTCTCGCGAGCGGAGCGATCACCACTCTCAACCGCCTTGTGATACCACCGGGCGGCCTTGGCGTGATCCCGTTTGGCGTAGGGCACACCCGTGCCCACATATGCTTGGGCCAGTCCCGCATACGCCCCCTTCGCCCCGCCCGCCGCCGCCTGCAAAAACCAACGCTCCGCGCTCGCGTAGTCCCATTGTTCATACGGGTCCGACCACGAAACAAACGACTTCGCCAACTCCAGCATCGCGTAGGGGTCACCCGCATCCGCCCCGCGTTGCAGCCAGCCCCTGGCCTGCGCGACGTCCTTGTCCAAACCGTCGCCGATCGAATACCGGCGCGCCACTTCACGCGCAGCATCGGCATCACCCAGCGCCAACGCTTGTTCGAACGCATGAAGCGCCGCCGTCGGATCGGGCGTCACGGCACCCGGCTTGTCATCTTTTTTCAAATACAGCCCCCCGATCTCCATCCAGGCGGAGGCATCACCCAGATCCGCCGCGCCCTGCAGCCAATGCAGCCGTTGGGTGTCGTCGATGGCGGCCCCGAACCCCGTTTTGTGGTGCTCCGCCAAGGCCCGATAAACCTCCACCGACGCATCGCCCTCTCCTTCCGCCACCGCACGCAGCATCTCGACGGCCTTCAAATCATCCTGCCTCACCCCGCGTCCGGTCGAGTAGGCGGCGTCCAGCTTTAGCGCGGCTTCATTGTCCCCCTCGATGGCGGCGGTCGTCCAACCAGCCAACGTCGCCGCGGGAATCGGCGGCACTTCCGGCGGCACGTCCGCGAGCTTCGCCGCAATGTCGACCCGCGAGCCCCAAGAGGTCGCGAAGAGCTGGTGAAATCGCAGCAGAAGGGACGCATTTGCCGCGATCTCGCCGCCCCGCCCCACCGCTTCGCGCAGCCAACGAAATGTCGCCGGCCCATGCGCCGGCAGCATCAGCCCGGTGTCCGGCGTCAGCCCACTGTAGAGATTCGCAAGCGCGAGTTGGGCATTCAGAAACGGACGCTCCAGTTGGCCGGGCCAGGCGCGCGCGCCGGCTTCGATCAGCCAATACTCGGCGGTGGCGAAGTTGCACGCCGCACCACTCTTTTCCACCGCGCTGCCAAACGCCTGGGCCAGATAAAACGCCCCCATGGGGTCACCCGCTTCGGCCGACGTCCGATAGGCAGACAACAGCTTGATGATGTCTTTCTCCGCCGAGCCGTCCGGATAGTAGCCCGGATTACGCACCATCCATTGCGCGGGCCGGTAGCCAAACGCCGTCGCCTGCGCCGTGAGTTCGCCCCATGAGGGTTCATCGGCCGGCCAACGTTCCAAGGATTCCCGCGCCACACGCTCACTGATGACCCAATAGAGTTCGTAGGCCGCCTCCGGGCCTCCTTCCGCGTAGCGGGCCCGCAATTCGGGCGAGTCTCGCGGTGCGGCGGGCGCGATGCCCAATTCCGCCC
>CAXBDS010000077.1:0-20884 GCA_963974355.1 uncultured Opitutaceae bacterium | reverse complement strand
GAGGACAGCTACGTCGCCAACGAAGACATCTACGCCGGTTACCTCATGGGCACGTGGCGCCTCGCCAAATGGGAAGTCGTCGGCGGCGCCCGCGTGGAACACACCCGCGTGAAAACCCAGAATCAGGAACTCGTCGTGATCGTCGACGAAGACGATCCGGCCTACGGCGAAAACCGGCCCGGATGGAATCCGTATGAAGAGGAAAACTACCTGCTCACGCCCCTCACCACGAAGTCGACCTACACGGAATTCCTGCCCCGCCTGCAGGTCAACTACCGCGCGACCGATCGCCTCATCTACCGCGCCGCCGCCTTCACTTCGCTCGCCCGGCCCGAGTTTCAGTTCATCTCCGGCGCCACCGAAGCCGAACGCGACGGCGGCGAATACGAGGTCACCCTCGGCAACCCCGATCTCGACGCCGCCTACGCGTGGAACTTCGACCTCGGCGTCGAATACTACCTCGACGGCATCGGCATCGTGAGCCTCAACGGTTTTTACAAAACCATCGACGGGTTCATCTTCAACAACGCCGCCCCGGAGAACGAATACGACGGACAATTCCTCGGCGATCCCGCGACCTTCGAGCAACCGATCAACGGCAACACGGCCGAGATCTATGGCGTCGAGTTCAACTACGTGACGCGCTTCACCTCGCTGCCCGGCGCCTTGTCCGGACTCGGCTTCTATGGCAACCTCACCTTGCAGGACAGCGCCGCCGACACTGGCCTCGACGAGGCCAACCTCACCGACGTGCCCTTCTTCAACGCGCCCGATTACGTCGGCACGGTCGCGCTCACTTACGACCGTTCCGGCTTCGACGGTTCGCTGTCCTATTCCTTCCGCGACGGTTACCTCGATGAGCTGATGGACGGCATCAACATCTACGCCCAGCCCTACGAAAGCCTCGATCTCCAGCTGAGCTACACGTTCAGGCAAGTGACCGTTTACTTCAAAGTGCAGGACGTGCTGGACAGCGGCGACTCGCCGATCCGCACGCTCACCCGCGGCGAAGAAAAACGCTTCCTCCAAGAAAACGCCTGGAACGGCCGCACGATGCGCTTCGGCGCAACCTGGTCCTACTAAAGTCCAGTTCACCTCCGTCGTCCATCATGGGGACGGCGGGCCTCGCGCTCGCCGTCCCTCCTTATCCTTCCCGTCCATGCGTTTCTTCTCTCCTCGTTTCGTCGGCCTCACCCTCGCGGCCCTGCTCGCCAGCCTCTCCCTTTCCGCCGCGGAGCGCCCCCGCAACGTCATCCTCATCATCGGCGATGGCATGGGCTATAATCACCTCACCGCCGCCCGCCTCCTCCGCGGCGACATCGATCAACCGCTCGCCATGGAACAACTCCCCGTGGTCGCCAACGTGACCACGACGTCCGCCGGCGGCAGCCGCGTCACCGATTCCGCCGCCGCCGCCACCGCCATGGCCACCGGCCACAAAACATCCAACGGTCGCATCGCCACGCTGCCCGATGGCGCATCCGTCCCCACGCTCTTCGAAACCCTCCGGGCCCGCGGCTGGAGCCTCGGCATCGTGACCGATGGCGACCTCAACGGCGCCACCGCCGGCGCCTTCACCGCCCACGCCGACAGCCGCGACGACAAGCCGACCATCGCCCGTCAGATGATCGCCCTCGCGCCCGACTTCATGCTCGGCACCACGGCCGAGTTTTATTTCCCGACCGACGCGGCGCCGGTCACGCTCGCTTCCGCCCGCTCCGCCGGCCTGACGGTCTTTCAAGACGTCGCTCTCGCCGACCTCCCTCCCGACGCCGCATCGCCGCTCCTCCTCGGCTACACCGCAATGGTCGATGAAACGGCTTCGCTCGCGGCCCGACAAACCGTGGCCGGCCACAACGCCCCCACGCTGACGGCAGCCTTCGCCGTCGCCGTGAAACAACTACAGGCCCGCGACCGCCCCTTTTTCCTGCTGTTCGAAAACGACTGGATCGATTCGTGGAGCCACGAAAACGCCTACGAGTTGGTCGCTGACAGCGTCGTTCAACTGGACGACGCCGTGGCCGCCATCATGGCGTTTGCCGAACGGGATGGCCACACGCTCATGCTGATCACCGCCGACCACGAATGCGGCGGGCTCACTCTGCGCGACGAGGAAAACGCTTTCATCGGCCATCACTTCTCGACCGAAGAACACACCGCCGCAACCGTGCCTCTCTTCGCCTACGGTCCTGGCGCGGACCGCTTCGCCGGATCACTGGCCAACACCGACATCCACCGCCGGCTGCGCGAACTTTTGCCGTGAGTCGACCCTCGTCCGTTACCTCCACCTAGTAGGCAGTGAAGTAAGTGCGGCCGCCCCCCAGCGCGACGCCGATCATCAATACCACCCACGCCAGGATCGACCACATGAACGGGCGTTTCGCTTCGGGCCAGTGCACAATCAAAAAGAAGAAGCCGACGATCGGTAGGAACAGACAGAACACGCCCCAAAGCACCGATTTCCGGAAAGCCACCACCAAAAACCAGATCGAGGTGAAGCCACACCCGACCGCCCCGATCAGACTCAACAGCATCGCCATGTTTTCCATGGCAACAGCGTTAACGTCCGGGCTACTCCCCGGCGAGCTCGACCTGTTCGCTGGCTTCTTTGCTGGTGACCAGCTCGGCCAACCGGGCAGACACCGCCCGCGCCAGATCGGCGGCATCCGCCCGGCCTTGCCGGTCCAGCGTGAAGGCCAGCTCAAGCAACTCCAGCCGCAGGGCGACGACGCTCACCGTCAACGCCGGCTCCTCTTCGGGCCCAGACGTGGCGGGACAACGCCAGAGATTCAACGGTGCAACCATGGTCACCCCTGCACGAGCATTTTAAAACCGCCCCACGTCATGCGTTTCGGATTGAAGGGCACGTCGCCGGCGTCTCCACAGACCTCTCGCATGCGGGGGTCCTTCATCACCTTGGCGTTGACGCGGTCACGGTGCGCCCGCGACTTGAAAACGATCCAGGCGAACACGACCGATTCCTCCGAGGTCGCGCGCACCGCCGTCGTAAATGACCGCCCGAAAGGCGGCGTCAGATCGTCGCTCACACACTCCACGTAATCGAGCGCGCCGTGCTCCTTGAACACCGTCGCCGCGACCCGCGCTAGTTTCCGGTAGGCCGCGATCCGACCCGTCGGCACCGGCAACACGTATCCACTCACGTAGTTCGCCATAACATTCCTTCGTTTCGACTGAGGTTAGGTTCGCACGACAAACAGCGGGCGAAATGCGGCTCGGTAGGTCCACGCCAGATACAACTCAAACCCGACAAAAACGATCACGTTGGGCAGGCCGGAATGCTCCAGCACCACATGAAACGCGAGAGAGTTCACGAAGAACGGCGCGAGCAAAACCAACGCCAGCGGCACAAAGCGATTGAGCACCAGCAGCAGCCCGGAAACCAACATCGTCGTGCCGATGAGCGGCATCATGTAACCCGTTTCCACCAGCGCGACGGAGAATTTCATCGCCCCTTCCGGCATCACCATATCCGGCGGCGGCTGGATGAAATTCAAGAAACCGTTGAGCCCGAAAATGATCATGGGCAATCCGAGCAACCAACGGATGATATGCGTCGTCCAACGACGGGCGGTCGACGGCGGCGGCGAAGAGAGGGCGGGAGGCGTCATAGCGTGCGGGTTTATCTACTCGACGAACCGACCGCCGGCAAACGGACATCCATCCGGTTTTTTTCCGAATGTGTCCTTCCGGCCGAAGTCCGGTCGTTGTAAGTTCGACCTGCCCTCATTTTCAACGACTTCCCGTTTCTCCGTCATGTCCGCCTCCCCTTCCCCGCAACCGTATCTCCTCCTTTTCCGCAATACCGGCCCGGAAACCCACGCCCACCTCACCCCCGACGAACGCCAAGACTTGGTCACCCGTTGGAACGCGTGGTATGAGGGCTTGCTCGCAACCGGCGAAGCCGTGGACGGCCGCCCGCTCGAACTGGAAACACGCGTAGTTTCCGGCCCGGGCGGCTCCCGGGTGACGGACGGGCCCTTTTCCGAAGCCAAGGAATCCGTGGGCGGCTACGTCATGCTCAACGTCGCCGATTTCGATACCGCCACGGCCATCGCCCGGCGCCATCCCGGTTTGGAATTTGGGTTGATCATCGAAATCCGACCGATGACCGGCACCTGCCATCTCGGCGTCGTCACCGGCCCCAAGGCCAAAGCCGCCGCGACCGCCGCGCGCTGAGGCCCGACCTCCGGCGTTTCCGCCTGCCTCCGCGTCCATGCCGTCGACGGTCAACCCACCTGCGCCGAGCACCCCGTCGGCACTCGTCGATCACTTCTTTCGGCACGAAGCGGGCCGCTTGCACGGGGCCCTCGTCCGACGTTTCGGGGTGCAAAACCTTACCCTCATCGAAGAGATGTTGCGCGCCTTGCGCACCTGGTCGATGGGCGGGGTGCCGCCCAACCCGTCGGCGTGGATCAGCCGCGTGGCCCACAATCTGGCGCTCGATGCGTTGCGCCACACCCGCATGTCGGCGGGCAAACAGGACGCCATCGTTACCCATCTCGAACAACATCAGGCCTCCGTCCCGCTCCCCACCGAGGTCGCCGACGAGGAACAAGCGATTCGCGACGATGCGTTACGCCTGTTATTCGTCTGTTGCCACCCGGTCATCTCGGCCGACGCCCAAACGATCCTCGCGCTCAAAGTGTTGTGCGGATTCACCACGCCCGAAATCGCCCGCGCATTTTTCAGCACGACCGCCGCGATCGAGAAGCAACTCACCCGCACCAAACAACGGCTGCGTCAGGCAGAGGTCGGTTTCGAGCTGCCGGCCGGGGAGGACTTGGCAAGCCGGCTCGATGGCGTGCTCGCCGCGCTCTATCTGCTCTACAACGAGGGCTACAAAGCATCGACCGGTGAACAGCTCCTGCGCGAGGACCTCTGCCGCGAAGCCCTGCGTCTCACGGGCCTGCTCGTCGAACATCCCGTCGGTGATCTTCCGGCCGCCCATGCGCTGCTGGCGTTAATGCTGTTTAGCACGGCTCGCTTCCCCACGCGGGTCAGCGCCGAGGGCGAGTTACTCCGCCTCGAAGCCCAAGACCGCACCAAGTGGGACCAAGCACTCATCGACCGCGGCCTGCACCATCTCGGCCGGGCCGCGACCGGCCACCATGCCAGCGAATATCATATCCAAGCGGGCATCGCCGCCTGTCATTGCCTCGCCCCCGATGCGGCGCAAACCGACTGGTCACGCATTCTGCGCCACTACGACGATCTGTTTCGTCTGAAACCCTCGCCCGTCGTGGCCCTGAACCGCGCCGTCGCCGTCGCCAACCTGCAGGGGCCGCAAGCCGGCTTGGACGCCATCGCCGCCATGCCCGAGCGCGCCCGGCTCGATTCCCAACATCTCGTCCACGCGGTCGAGGGTGAACTGTATTGGCGCTTGGGCAACGCGGAAGCTGCTGCCGCCCACTTCCGCCGCGCTCTCGCCGTAGCCCAAGTCGGCCCCGAACAACTCCATCTCAATCGCATGCTGGAACATGTTGAGACGGGGAAGCCTGGCCGGCCTTAGCGCCAAGATGGGATTCCCGGCAGGGTCCACCGGGACAACGATCATCGAGCCGCTGCGGCCGGTCCGGCGTTGCCCCGCCCCACTCTTGACAAGGTCCGATCAGGCCTATCCATCAGCATCCGCATGGCGGGCACTTCGGCCCCGCCTTCATCGACCCTATTTCCAAATCGTTTCTATGGCAGCCCATCTCTTCGATTTTGCTCCGCGCTGGTTGAAGCCCCTCGCGGTCGTATTCGTTCTGCTTGCGGGACCAGCGATGGCGCAACGTCCCCAGCTCGCCTCTTTTTCCACTCGCACCTACATCGATGCCGACGGCGCCCGAGTATTTCTGACGATTGAAGGCGTGCGCTCCGTCTTGGTCAGCGCCGCGAGCCGCGATCTGGCGGGCGCCTTGGCCGACCCCCAACTCGAAATCCGCACCGCCGATGGGGTCTTGATCGCCTCCAGTAACGACCGAACCGAAACCATCCTCGGGGATGGCAGTCTCCCCGATTATGCCAAGGGACCCAAAGATGCCGCCGTTCGCGTGACGTTGTCGACCGGTGCCTACGTGGTGCGAGTCACTGGGGTCGGCGGCGGCACCGGCGGCGCCACCATCGACGTCCGGGACAGCTCCAGTGGTCCCGGCATCATCTCCTACGCCTTGCGCGCCCGGAGCGAAGGCGCCCAAACACCTATCGCCGTTACCTTCGGTGGTTCTGGTAACATCAACCTGGCATGGTTCCTCACCGGTCCGAACCTCCCCGTTACCAATCCGTTGGCGACGCCCAAGCTCACGTTGACTTCGGGCGCGTTCACCGACTCTGCCCTCCCGATCACGAATATCCCCGCCAACGTCACCGGAAGTGTTCGCACACCGGCGCGGCGGGACGCCCGCAACGTCGGCCGGGCCGTATTGTGGTCCTACAACCTGCCTGGCCAGCCGTCGACGGCCAACAAAACCCTCTCCTTTCTCGCCGCAGATGCGAGCGGCGCGAGCCAAGGTGAGTTTCTCTTCGAAATCCATGATTTGGACACGACGACCGTGCGACCGCCGGTCGTCTACGCCCAAACCCCGTCGACCAGCGTCACACCCAATTCAGCCTTCACACTCACCGCCTTGGTAGGCGGATCCTCGTTGACTTCACTCCGGTGGTTTCTGTCCACCAACGGCAGCTTCACCGCGTCTGGCGAAGACGTTTTGTTCTCGAATTTCAACTCAACCCTGTCCGGCGATTATCGCGTTTTTGCCACGAATCCTGGTGGCTCCGTCACCTCCGCGCCCACCACCCTGACCGCGACCGCCACGTTGCCGGTGATCACGATCCAACCCACCGATCTCACCGTCGACGCGGGGCAACCAGCCCGGTTCTCCGTCATCGCCGCGGGGACCGGTCTCACCTACGAATGGTATCGCAGCACTGCGCTCCAAGTCGGCGCTAACACCTCCACCTTTTTCATTCCCATTACTCAAGTTTCCGACAGCGGCACCTACGCCGTCGTGGTCAGCAATGCGGCGGGCTCGGTGACTTCGAATCCCGTCAAACTCACCGTCACCGCGCCCAACCCGGGACGTCTGGTCAACTTGTCGCTCAACGGCTTTGCCGGTCTCGACGAGCAGAGTCTGATCGCAGGTTTCGTGGTGGCGGGCACCGGCGGCAAGCTCCACACGGTGCGCGGGATCGGCCCCACCCTCGCCAACTTCGGGGTCGGCAACACGCTGGCCGATCCGCGGCTCACGCTTTATCAAGGCGCCAACCCCCGCGACTCCAACGACAACTGGACGACCGACGACGGCCGCAACGCCGGTGGTTTCCCCCTCCCGGCCCATTCCCTCGACGCAGTCATCAACACCTTCCTCGCCCCCGGCGCCTACACGGTCGCCGTCAGCGCCCTCAACAACGCCACCGGCAACGCGCTGCTCGAGGTCTACGACGGCCAACGCTCGAATCTCAACAGCCGCCTGATCAACCTCTCGGCGCGCACCCAGCTCGCGGCCACCCAAACCGTCATCGCCGGTTTCGTGATCGAGGGCGAAACCCCCTTGCCCATCGTCATTCGCGCCGCCGGTCCGGCGCTCTCGGGCTTTGGTGTCACCAACGCCATGGCTGACCCCAAGCTCGTGCTCTACCGCGACCAGACGATCCTCGCCCAAAACGACAACTGGTCCGGCGACGACGGACGCCGCCTCGGCGCCTTTCCCCTCGAGACCGGCAGCAAGGACAGCGTCATCGTCACCACCCTGCAACCGGGTGCCTACACGGTCTGGGGCAGCTCCGCCAACGCCGCCAACGGCGGCGGAGTCGTCGTCATCGAACTCTACGAAGATCGCTAGAGCGCCGTAAAACGCACCAGCCTAGTCGGTGCGATAGGGATATCGTTTCTTCCAGGCTTGGAGCTTTTCCTCCGACAGGGTGAGCAGCACATCCGAGATCGACGCGACCGATTCGTTGATCCGGTTCACCGCCACGTCGAAGTCGCGCCGACCATAAAGCTCACTCACCCCTTGGATAATGGAGAGCTGAGTGTTGATTAAATCGCGCAACATCGCCTGAGCGTCGCGCAGCGCCGCCCGCCGCGCTTCGCGCTGCCTCCGACGCACCACCCAAAAGATCCCGCCGTGCAAGAGTCCCACGCCCGTCGCCGTGACGGCCGCCGCCTGCCACGCGTCCCCGCCTAAGCCCGAAAAAAACAGGGTGACAGCCGCAATCACGACCAGCCCGGCCAGGGACAGCACGATTTCCAAATTATCCAGCAAATAACGCATAATAAAATACCCCCTCCGAGGAACGCACGCTCCCGGGACCGGCGGCCCAACCCGACACGGAGACGCGGTCGCGCCCCCGTCTAGACCAGCGCCTTGTGCAATAGCTCCCGCAGACGTGCCGGATCGCTTGCACTGGTCTTCGCCACGAAGCCGCGAGCGTGGGCAAAATGCACGTCCGGTTCGTCCGCGATTCGCGTAAAATCAAGACGGAGATTATCCCGGTGACGGGACAAACCGTAGCCACCGCTGCGGCGATCCGGCGTCACGTAGCCGAGCACGCGCTCGCCCCATGGCTGACTCGACACGAAACGGTCCAAGCCTCCCGAAGGGTCGTCGGGCAACGGTTCCGTGCGGGCCAAAAACACCACTTCCGCCTCCGAGTCACCGGCGCCGACCGTCCAGCGCTCGGTCTGCTCCGCCAAGGCGTTCAATCGACGGCGCAGCCCGCGCACGTAATCCAACAGGTCCCGCCCGATCCACCGCATCACCTCGCCCAACGTATCAGTCGGTTCGATACACGCCGCCTGGGCGAACCGGCGCAGCAGCGTGCCGTCGATCGGCGAATACAACCGGTTCACGATCTCACGATCCACCCCCAGCCATCGCGCCGTATCATTCGGCCCCCGACAGTCAAACCACTCGACCGGCTCCAACCAATCGCAGAACTCCCGGGCGTCCTCGTAAATCCCGAGATGTTGCAAGACCAGGGAAAGCGCGCAGGTCGGCACCCCGTCACGAGGCAACTGGTGATGGTCAAAGTTGTGCCGCTCCGGCTCATGCCGATGCCCCACGTCGATCACCGCAATCGCCGCATCCGCCAAGTCTGCCGCGGTGGGCTCACGGCGAAACAGCGTCGTGTCGCCCCCCGTTTCAGCGAGCAAGACACAGCAGGCCAAAAACTCGTCTTTGTGGGCGCCGCCAGGATGGGTGACCAGGGTCGTGATGGGTGTCGGTATCATGCGAACGGACACCCTACGGACCGCGCCGACGCCGCGGCGAGCCCTCTTCGCTCAATAACGTTTGCCGATCTCGGCCCCGGTCTTGTCCTTAAATAGCACCGCCACGCCGCTCGGGTCCAAGCCCTCAAAAACGACGCCCAAGGGAAAATCCACCGTGTCGCCCGGGCTGGTCGCGACACCATTGAGAAAAGCACGGATGGTCGCCCCCTTACGCACGCCGCCGATGCGCACGTTTTCTACCCAAGCCCGGAACGCGGGGCTGGGTTCGACGGCCGTCGGGACATCGATGGGCGCCTCTTCAGCGACCGTCGGCGCATAACTCTGGTAAGTCACCGGCGCCGCATCGGGGGCCGGTTTTTTTTGCTTCGCGGCCAGCGCGGCGTCAAACGCCTGCGCTTCGGCGGCAGTCATCACGCCCATGACGGTCGCCGCAGGAGTCGCGGCCGGCGGGGTCGCCGGCCCGTCGGCCATCGCCAACGCATCGATGTTCACATCGGGTTCGGCCAGAGCATTGGCGAAATCAACGCGCTTGTTGTTCGCCGCCACGACGTCGCGCGTTTGGTTCAATAACTGACTGGCCTTGGACTCCTTGGGCGGCGGCGCCGTCTCGATGCCGACGATTTTGGCACCTTTGCGCCAGACCGCGTCAATCGCGGGCACGCCGCCAAAGTAGTAGCTGAAGGTGTAGTAACCGCCGGCGGCGACGCCCATCAAAGGGATCGCCTTCGCAAACAGGATAAACAGCGATACGAACAGCCCGCGCCCCGCCGAAGACGGGCGGCGACGATTGACGACCGGAGGCGGAATCGGGCGCTCGACCGGGGTTTCGCCGCTCGGGCGGGCGACCGGCGCAGCGGCGTTGGTGGGCAGGCCCGAGGCGGTGCCATACATCGCGGCCGGATCAGCCAACGAAGGCGCCGGTTGCGCTGCACCCATTTCGGGCGGGATCGGCGCCTCGCCCACGGAAGAAGCCGAGAAAGGAGAAACCGAAGCGCCATCAACCACAAAGCTGGAGGTCGTGCTCGTCGCATTACCCACCGCCTTGCCATCCGTCATCCACGGTTGCCGTGTCGTGTAGGACGCCTGCCCATACGCTTCGGGCCGCGCCTGCTGATCGGCGTCCGCCATCGGAATCGGTGGCCGGGAATCGGCTACCGTCGAACCGGAGCTCGTCGCCCCCGATGGCCCGGATGAGGTTCCCGCCGCGGGCGTCCGCTGACGCGGACGGAGAGAAATTGGCGGGGGAGTCTCCTCACTCATCCCCCCGACAGAATTGCTCGGGATAAACGTAGGCAATTACGTTTTTTTAACGAATGCTACCTCCGCGTGCAAAACGCCTGCACGGCGAACGCTTTACCCGTCTCCGACCGATGCCGCTTCACCCTCGCGCTTTTACCCTCATGCGTGACCCCGTGCAAGGCGCCCCATGCGTCCGGCCGACGCTACTTCGCCGCGCGGTGACCCAGCAGGAAATCCGTGTAAGGCGCGATGAAACGGTCAAACGCCTCGATGTGCGGCAGGTGCCCCAGCCCGTCCAGCTCCACCAACTCCGACTGCGGGATCGCCGCGCGCGCCGCCCGGCCGAGGGCCGGATAGTTGCCCAATCTCGCCCGCAACTCCTCCGCTACGAGCGGCTTGCCGAGCGCCGTGCGGTCGCGTTGCCCGATGATCAGCAACACCGGCATGCCCAGGTGGCCGAATTCGTGCACCACCGGCTGAGTGAAAATCATGTCGTAGGTGAGCGCCTGATCCCACGCCATGCGCGCGTAATCCGGGCTGGCATTAAGCGACGCCAATTGCTCCACCCACGGATCGTAGGCCTCGCGCCATTTCCCGTCGTAGTAGGACTTCCGTTGGTAGGCGCGAATCTTGGCCGGCGTCTTGGCCAACTCTTGGGCATACCACGTGTCGATCGGCGTGTAAGGCACCCCGAGCTGCTGCCAGTCCTCCAAGCCGATCGGATTGAGCAGCGTGAGCGAGGCTGTGCGTTCGGGAAACATCAGCGCAAACCGTGTCGCGAGCATCCCTCCCATCGAGTGCCCCAACACCTGCACCGGACCCACCCCAAGCGAGTCGAGCAACGCCCGCGTATTCAGCGCGAGTTGCTCGAAGGTGAATTGGTAATGCGCCGGCTTTGTCGATTTTCCGAACCCGATCTGATCCGGCACGATCACGCGAAATCCTTTGGTCCGCAGCGCCGCGATGGTTTCGCCAAAATACGAGCCCGAGAAATTTTTCCCGTGCAACAACATCACCGTGCCGCGCGCCGCTCCGGCGGGCGCGACATCCATGTAGGCCATTTCGAGCGTTTGCTGCTGGCTTTCGAAGGCAAAAACCTTCGCCGGATAGGGATAATCGTAACCCTCCAAGCGCAGTCCTTGCCCGCTCGCCGCAGCCGCCCACGCCATCACGATCACCCCCACGCCGATTAGTTTCCGCATCATGGGCACACCGATAAACGGAAACGGCCGGTCTTCAATCATCCCCGCCAATTCGTGAAGGCGTCCCTCCGATCGCCCATCGAATTCACACTCCCGCATTGACACGGCTCCGCGAAACCTGACACCACTGCGGCCTCCTTAGGGGCGACCTGGCAAGGTCTGAGATGTTACACCGGCGCAAGCCACCGTGACGGTCCCTTCGAACCTGATCCGGTTGATACCGGCGTAGGAAAAGGATCATCACATATTCCGTTTCAGCGCCCAAGAGCCGGATCTCAAAACACCATTGAGATCCACATGAAAACAGTCCGCTTCGCTGCCCTCAGCAGCCTCATCATCACCGCCGCGAGCCACCCGGCTGCGGCGCAGACGGCCCTCGAGCCTCCGACTCAACTCGCGCCCGTCGTCGTGACCTCCGACCTCTGGGCCACGACCCTCGCCCGCACTTCGGCCAGCGCCACGGTCTTCACCGCCGGCGAGCTCGCGGCCCACGGTCGCCAAGCCTTCGGCGATCTGGTCGACGCCACGCCCAACCTCACCTGGACCGCCGGCACGTCCCGCGCCCGCTACTTCCAGATCCGCGGCATCGGCGAGAATTCCCAATTCGAAGGCGAGACGCCGGATTCCTCCGTGCGCTTCCTCATCGACGACCTCGATTTCACCGGCCTCGGCGGGGCGGCCAGCCTCTTTGATGCGCAACAGGTTGAAGTCCTCCGCGGTCCGCAGGCCGGCGCCTTCGGAGCCAACGCGGCCGGCGGCGTCATCAAAATCGTCACCGCCGATCCCACGCCCTACGTCACCGGCTACGCCGAAGGCACCGTCGCCAGTGACGATCACTTTTCCGGCACCGTCGCCGCCGGCGGTCCGCTCCTGACCAGCGACCCGTCGCGCCTCACCTATCGTTTCGCCGCCCAACGCACGCTCGCCAACGGCTTTCGTGACAACGCCTTTCTCGGCCGCGACGACACCAACCAGATCGACGAGCTCTCGCTCCGCCTGAAGGTGCGGTTCCGCCCCTCCGATGTCTGGCAATGGGACGCCACCGCGTTCTACGCCGATCAAGACAACGGCTACGATGAGTTCACGTTGGATAACTCCGGCTTCACCACCTACTCGGACGAAGCCGGTCACGACACGCAGGAATCCGCCGCCGGCAGCCTGCGCGGCACGTTCACCGGCAGCGACGCCGTCGCCTTCACCACGAAGACGAGCTTCACCACCGCCGACTCCCTCTACAGCTACGACTCCGACTGGACCTACGCCGCCGACCCGCGCGGCTACGATTCCTTCGTCGAGCTCCAGCGCACCCGCGACGTCTTCAATCAAGAACTCCGTCTCGACTCGCCCGCCACGACCGATGCCGAGGCGCTGCGCTGGACCGTCGGCGCCTACTACGAATCGCTCAACGAGGACACCTTCCTGACCCGCGACTTCGGCGACGCGCATACCACGTTCGACGCCCGCACGACCGCCCTGTTCGGCCAGATCGGCTATGCGTTCTCAAGCACATCGCGCCTCATCGTGGGCCTGCGCGCCGAGGACTACGATCTCGATACGACCATCGAGTTCCGCGACAACGTCGACTACGCCGACACGCTCTTCGGCGGCAAAGTGACCTTCGAGCACGACCTCTCCGACACCCAGCTGGTCTTCGCGTCGGTAACGCGTGGATACAAGGCCGGCGGCGCCAATATTTACAACTACCTCGTCGTGCCCGATGACGGCCCGGCCGGCTACGATACCGAGACCATGTGGAACACCGAGCTCGGCTGGCGCGGCCACTCCGCCGACGGCCGTTTCTCCGGCGAGCTCGTTGGCTTCTATCTGGATCGCCAAGACCCGCAGGTCCGCGACTCGGCCGGTTTCGGTTCGGCGTTTACCTACTTCGTCGACAACGGCCAGAGCGCCGACATCTACGGGCTCGAATCCAGCTTCCGCGCCACCGTCGTGGAAGGCTTTTCCATCCACGGCAGCCTCGGCTTGATGCACTCGCAGATCGACGCCTTCAGGCTGCACAACGCCGACGCGTCACCCGCCGGCGGCCGCGAGTTGGCCAACGTGCCCGCCTACACCTACAGCGTCGGCGCCCGTTATGACGCCGACGGCGGTCTCTTCAGCTCCATCGAACTCTCGGGCCGCGACGCCTACTTTGAGTCCAACACGCACGACGAAAGGCGCAGCAGCTACAACCTGGTCAACGCCAGCCTCGGCTATCGCGGCGACCACTGGAGCGTGACCGTCTGGGCAAAAAACCTCTTCGACGAATATTACGAGAAACGCATCTTCTACTTCGGCAACGCCGGCCCCGACTACGCGACGAAGCGCTACGAATCCCCCGCCGATCCCCGCCAAGTCGGCGCAAGCGTCCGCTACAGCTTCTAAACGTATCCGCCTGTCCGATTTCGCCCGCCCGCTCCGGTTCGCCGGGGCGGGCTTTTTCAGGTTCCCTCGCCCCACACCGCCGCCCCCTGCGCCTCGCGTCGATCGAGCTCGTTCAGCATCGTCCGCGCGAGACGCCGCACCTGCAATCGCACGGCCGCGTAACGTAACAGATAAACACATACGCGCCTCGCTTCATGGTCGTTGCCCAGACGCCACTCCGCCATGGCCAGAGCCGCCAGGCATCCGTCGACCGGCCCTCGATCAGACAATGCCTCGAATCGCGTTTTGATCAGCGTCGACTGCGCCGCATCAACCGTCGGTCCCCAGCCAGCCGCCAAGGCCGAAACTTCATTCGCCTGCGCCAGATAAGGGGCCAACGCCAGCGCCTGATCGCACCACGTTTGGATCTGCCGCGCGTCCTCGGGCGAGAGACGGACGGAAACGTCGAGCTCTCGCTTCACGATGCTGTCCACGCGCAAACTCGCCGCCATTGCGTAAACTTCGGGCGCCACCGCGTCCGCCGCCATCAACTCGTCCAACACCTTCGCCGCCGCCTCGCGCCGATTCCAATTCAGGCACGCCTCGACCAAAAGACCGCGCAACGCCGCCGTTTCCAATCCTTGGCCCAACAGCGAATCCAAAGCCGCCTCACTCGCGTCCACCCGCTGATTGAGGATCTGCGTCAGCACAAACAGCTCGCGCATCGGACGTGCCTTGACGCTTTCGGTCACAACCGGAAAATCCAACTCCGCCGCCGTGAACTTAAACGTGCGGGTCCGCGATCGTTCCCGCCACACCGCCTGCTCCGCGTCCTTCTGGAAGGCCGCAAAATCAGATCCGAAGATCGCCGCGAAGAGGGTTTCCGTCGGCCGCCATCCCGCCTCGAAGACCGAATTCCACTGGCGCATTTTTCGCCGCCGCAAGGGCGCGGACTCGTCAAAAAGATACTGCACAAACAAGGCCGACTGCGCCATGAAGCGGTGCAGATCCGGCGCCTCATTGGTGTATTCACGCGACTGATTCGTGATCGCGAAAACGCGGTCCCAGTCCATCCACCCCTGCTCCACCAAAAACTGCTCCCGCGGGTTATAGCCCCCGAGGACGACTTGATCCGCCTCGAAGGTCGCGGTCTCGAAATAGGAACAAATGCCTTTCGAAACCGCGAAGCTGGGCTCCGGCCCGATCCAGCTCGCCTCCAGTCCGCCCAAAGCCGACCACAACGTTTTCGCCCCTTCCCGCTCCCAATCGTATTCCGCCACGATGTAGTAGGCGAAACGCTGAAATGTCGAAACCGACACCCGCCAGCGCACGTTTCCCCGCGAGCGCAACTTGCGCCAATCCGAACTCGAAGACGGCAATACCACGATCACCGGCGCATGGGGCGGCGCCGCGCGTTCCAACAACTGCTGCGCCGCCAAGTGAAGCATCTCCAACTCCCGCACCACGCGGCTCACGGCCTTCTCGCCGCCGTCGCTATACACGACGAAATGCGGCGACCGAAAGATCTGCCAGCCGATGAAATCAAAGCGGTTGGCCGACACCTCAAACGGCGACATCGTGACCACCTCACCGCCACGTGGCTCATCCGGCGGAGCCGTCCGGCCCACCACCCCCAGAACCCCAGCTATCACGAGACCGAGGAACCAACGAAAATCAGGGCGCGGGAGACGGACGATACGGCTCATCGAATGAATCGTTTCGTCTTTGGCCGACCCCGACCTTCCTCGCAAGCGCGGAGGTCACCCACCGAAAAGAGCGCCCCTCGTCCCTCGCCTAGTCGGCCCGCAACGCGTCGCACAGATTGATCCGCCCGGCATTGCGCGCCGGCAGATACGACGCCACGAGCGCCACCCCGAGCAACAGCACGGTCACGACGACGATCACCGGAGCGCTCTCCTGCGGAATCCGGGGAAACCCCGCCGCCATCAACCGCGTCACGCCGATGGCCCCGAACAAGCCGATGCCAGAGCCCACCAACGACAGCTTCACTCCGGTCATCAAGACGAGGCGCTTGATGTCCCGCACCTCGGCCCCGAGCGCCAAGCGGATACCAAATTCACTCGTGCGCTGCGCCATCGTGCGGGCGATCGCCCCGTAAATCCCGAGTGACGAGAGGGCCAGTCCGAGGACGGCAAACGAGGTCAGCATGCCGCCCAACACCCCCACTTGATAGTTGGCGCGTTCGATTCGGGCGTTGGCCGACGTGAGTTTGCGCAGCGGCAGATCAGGATCGATCTCCGTCACCGTTTTCCGAATACCCGTCACCAGCGCGCTCGGCGCCACCCCGGCGGTGCGCACGGCGATTTCACATTTGAGCCGCGGCTCCTGGACCAGCGGTTGGTAGAGCTGAAAACGCACCCGATCCGCCCCCGGAAACACCGAGCGAACGTCCCGCACGACGCCCACGATTTCGCCCCACTTGAGCGCGCCCCCGTCGAGCCACGCCAAACGTCGCCCGAGAGCGGATGCCTCGCCAAACAGGTTCTCCGCCATGTTCTGATTGATCACGAAAACCCGCGGGGCGTCCGCCGTGTCACGGGCGTCAAACATGCGTCCCGCCAACAGCCGCGTCCCGACCGTCACAAAATAGTCCGCGCTCACCCCGTTGATCACCGCGGCGGGTTCCCGGCCGGACTCGGGAATCTCCTGCCCCTCCACCCTGAACTTGCGCGACTCGGCCCAGCCGAAAAACGGCATCGTGTAGGACAGGCTGACCGATTGAGCCCCCGGCAAGGCCGCGAGCCGTTGCAAAGTCTGCTGTTGAAACGCGATGATGGCGACCGGTGTAGCGTAGGCCGTCTCGGGCAAGAGCACGGTGCCCGTGACCAGATCGTCGGACTCCCAGCCCTCGCGACTGTTGTTCAGATCATCCAGCCCGCGCACAAACAGAATGGCGCCGGTCAGCAACACGGTCGCGAGCGCAAATTGGCCGATGATGATCCCTTGCCGCAGTCGCAGGTGCCCACGGTCTCCCGTCGTGCCGCGGGCCCCGCTCTTCAACGTGGCATTCAAATCAAGCCGCATCGCAAACAACGCGGGCGCGAGCCCAAAAGCCAACGCGGTGATCAGCGAAACGACAAATGCCCAGCCGAGCACACTCCACACGAGCGGGAAAATCACTTGCACGCCTTGGTCGTCGGTCGAGGCCGCCGTAAGCCAATCGGTGCCCCAAAGCGCCACCAACACCGCTCCCACGCCACCGGCCAGCGCCAGCAGCAAGGTTTCGAAAATCAGCGGTCGCAACAGCTGCAAACGCGAAGCCCCGAGCGCGGCCCGCAAAGCAAACTCACGCGCCCGCGCCATCGTGCGAGCGAGCAGCAGGTTCGCCAGATTCGAGCACGCGATGAGCAAAACGAAACCGGAAAGCCCGATCAGCATCGTCAACGAAACGGCCGCGGTGTCCCCCGATTTGACCACCTCGAGGGGAATGGCCCGCCAACTGGCACCCGCATTCTCGTCCGGATGATCGGTCGCCAGTCGCTCGCCGAATTGGGCGACAAATCCGCTCGCCTCCGCGGCCGAAACCGCCGGGGCGCGACGCGCCATCAGCTCGAGCGCGGGCGTGCGGCGATCCGTTATCTCGTCCCGGCTGAGCCCGAGCGGTCGGAAGAGATCGATCCAACCGAGGTAACGCCAATCGCTGAATGACTCCGGCAGCACACCGATGATTTCATGTGGCTCACCATCGACCCGCACGGCGCGGCCCACGATGTCGGCCACGCCGCCAAAACGGTTCACCCAACACCGATGGCTGATCACGAGCACCCGATTCCGGCCTGGCGTTTCCTCATCCGCCCGAAAGTCCCGGCCCAAGCCGGGCAGCACGCCGGCCGTCGCAAAGAAGTTGGCCGAAACCCGCAAGCCACGCGCGAACTCCGCCGGACGCCCGGGCGCTGCGAGACTCATGTCCGCATCGACGAAAGCCGCCACTTGGTCGTAAACGCCGGGCGCCGCCAACAGGTCAATGTAGTCCGCGACGGATACGAGCCCCTTGGGATTCTGCGCCGTCACCCGCACGATATTGTCGAGCTGTTCGCTGTCTCGATACGGCAGCGGTCGCAGGAGAATCTCGTGCATCACGCTGAACATTGCCGTGTTCGCCCCAATCCCCAGCGCCAACGTGAGCACCGCCACCAAGGTGAAACCGGGACTCCGCGCGAGCGACCGCCCCGCGAAGCGCACGCTCCGCCAGAGGTCGGCCAGGCCGGGCGGTCGCCACGCGTCCCGCGTTTCCTCGCGGTAAACCTCCGCCGTCCCAAACTCGCGCCGCGCCGCCTGCCTCGCCTCGCCTTCCGACATGCCTTCGGCGCGAAACTCGGCCGTGAGTTGGTCGAGATGAAACTGCATCTCGGCGTCGAGCTCGGCCTCCTGCCGGCCGCGCCGCAACAGCCGGCGCACCCGCGTCCCCAACCAGCGGAAGCGTTCGCCGTTCACGAGAGCGCCTCCATTTGCAGCACGCTCGTCATCGCCGAGGCGAACGAGAGCCAATGCTCAATCTCGGTCTCAAGCTGTTTACGCCCCGCCCCGGTGAGGCGGTAAAACTTCGCGCTGCGTCCCGCTTCAGACACGCCCCACTCCGCCTCGATCCACCCGCGGCCTTCCAGCCGATGCAGCGCCGGATAGAGTGATCCTTGTTTCAACGAAAGCCGGTCTTTCGAAACGATCGCGATGCGCTTGGAAATATCCCAGCCGTGCAGCGAAGCGGTCGAAAGCGTTTTTAAGATCAACAGATCGAGGGTCCCCTGCAGCAGCTCTTTCGGCACTTTGTCCATGGGCCAAATCCTTAGTGTCGAACGTCGACAATAAGCAAGCGCATTATTGTCGATGCTCGACATCAAGTCACTTCAGCGCCTCCGCGATCGCTCTTCTGCGAGCCCGTCGGATGCCGCGCCTCAGCTCTCCGCGGCCACGTCGCCCGCCAACGCGGCGTCGACCCAGCGCTTGATGCGCAGGAGACCTTCGCGGCGCTTCGAATCGTCGGGTTTCATCGTGCCCAACAGGGTGATCACGGTCGCCGCATAGTCGTGCGCGTTGGCGCTCATGAGCTTCGGCAGCTCAAAGGGATTCATGTCACCTTTGCGGATCATGGAGCGCGACTCCGCCTCCAACTCGTTGATCGAACCACCGGGGGCGCCGCCGTCGCCTTTGGCACTGGGTCGGCCGGCGCCGCCACCACCGCCGCCCGATTCACCGCCACCGCCGGCTTCGTCGGCCGACGCGCCCTCGGTCTTGCCGCGCGGCTGACGCTCGATGGCCGTCGGATATTCTTTGCCGTCGCGACCGGTCACCGTGTCAGGTTGTTCGATCTTGCCGCTTTGCGTCAGCTCGGTGCGGACCGTGCGCACGAGTTCGATGGAGACATGGCAGATCTCCGCGAGGTAGGCGTTGGACCGATCCGACCACTCCGTCACGGCGATCTGGGCGGCGCGACGTTTGTCGGCGTTGTTGCGGTAGAGCCCGTGGGTGGCGTTGGCCCCGAGCGCGTATTTCAGCGCGTCCGTGCGACCACCGGGTTGCACCTCGGCCTCAACGGAGGTGCCGCCGTTGCGCTTGATCGCGAGGCAGCGGTGAAAGCCATCGGCCAGCCAGTAGGTCGAGCCGTCGTAAAACAAGGTGACAGCCGGAAACAGCGCGCCGTTGGCCATCTCTTCGGCGTAGCTTTCGATCGCATCGTCGTTGGTGGCCACCCGGGTCTGGGTGCCGCCGTAGATGTCGATCATGTTGAGGGAAACGGTCTGGCGTTGCGTGGAAGTCGTCATGAAAAAGGGAGGTCGTTACTAGCGTGCTCAACCGCCGCCGCAAGGCCGCACGCGACCTATTCGACCCAGGCGGCGGCAGATCGAAACCGCTTGCGCAATCGAGTCTGGCGATCTCTCGGCAAATTCCCCTGATAAGTGCCCGAAATGGGCGCGTTTATCGAACTCCAGCACGTGACGAAACGATTTGGGAATACCACGGTCGTCGCGAACACCTCATTGGAGCTAAAGAAGGGCGAAATCTTCTCGCTCCTCGGCCCCAGCGGCTGCGGCAAAACCACCTTGCTGCGCATCCTCGGCGGTTTTCTCGCTCCTGATTCCGGCCGTGTCATCGTGAACGGCCAGGACATCACCGACGTGCCGCCCAACCGCCGCCCGATCAACACCGTCTTTCAAAACTACGCGCTGTTTCCCCACCTCACGATCCGCCAAAATATCGCCTTCGGCCTCGCCGTCGCAAAGCGCCCGGCCGCCGAGATTAAAACCGAGGTCAACCGCATGCTGGACCTGATCCAGCTCGACGAACACGCTGATAAAAAACCGGGCCAGATCAGCGGCGGGCAAAAGCAACGCGTCGCCATCGCCCGGGCCCTCATCAACAAGCCGCAACTGCTCCTCCTCGACGAGCCTCTCGCCGCCCTCGATCTGAAGCTGCGCCAACGCATGCTCATCGAGCTCGACAACATCCACGACGAGGTCGGCATCACTTTCCTCTACGTCACGCACGACCAAGGCGAAGCGATGTCCATCAGCGACCGCGTCGCCGTGATGAACCGGGGGCAATTCGAACAAATCGGCACGCCCGCCGAGGTCTACGAAACCCCCCGCAGCCGCTTCGTCGCCGAGTTCATCGGCGACACCAATCTGATCGACGCCACCGCTCACGCGACCTCCCGCCCCCACTACTTGACCCTCGCCTCCGACCAAATGGGCGAGATCAGTTGCGGCACCGAGCAAGGCGCCCAAACGGGAGGCTCATTGATCGCCTGGCATGACGGCAGCGTCGTCGATCACGCCTCCGTGACGCTCAGCCTGCGCCCCGAAAAGATCACCTTGCACCGCGAACTCCC
>CAXBDS010000076.1:0-20898 GCA_963974355.1 uncultured Opitutaceae bacterium | reverse complement strand
TCACCAGCACGCCGACATTCAATGCTTTCCTCGCCCGCCCTTCCGCGGCGCGTCGGCTGATCCATGGCGAGTCGTTCCGTGCAGGCGCGTATCCCGATTTCAATGATCTGCCCGCTTCGGTTCGCCCGCAACACGCGTAGCCGCCAAGAGCCTTGGACAAAACCTCATCACTTCTCTGCCCTTGCAGCCATGGTTACGCCCCGGGTTCACCCGGATCCCGGCGTGGTTGGAAACGCCCTGCTCCGTCATCTCTATCATGATCGTCCGTCTCTGCAAAATCGCCCTCGTCGCCTCGGCCGCGCTGTTCCTGTTCATCGTCGTGCTGAACAACGCGATCTTCGACTACCCGTCCAACTACGCGTTCGTGCAACACGTGCTCGGCATGGATTCGCTGTTTTCCGGCGAAAGTCAGGCTTGGCGAGCGTTCCGCGATCCCACCCCGGCGGATGGCTCATGGTGGTTCTATCACGCGTTTTATTGGTCGATCATTCTGTGGGAAGCCGCGGCCGCCGGGCTTTGTGCCATCGGCTCCTGGAGGCTCTGTCGGGATCGGGCGGCCTCCGCCCCGGCGTTTCAAAAGGCCAAGTCGGTCGCGGCGCTGGGCCTGACGCTGAGCATGCTGCAATGGTTCGTCGCCTTCATCACCGTCGGCGGCGAATGGTTCCTCATGTGGCAGTCCAAAACCTGGAACGGCCAAGACGCGGCGTTTCGCATGTTTGCCTGCCTCGGTCTGATGTTGGTGTTCCTCATGCAACGGGATGACGAAACCTCGTCGTGACGCACCGCGCGTGATTGGCCAGTCGACATTGCTCCCTCACCGTTCCTAGTTTTTTCACATGCCCGCTCTGCGCGATTGTGTCGTCCTCCATGGTAGCGATCTGCAACCGCACCACTGCGCGCGTTTCGAGTGGGCGGACGATACCATCACCGCAATCGAGCTCGGCGCGGCGGCTCGCACGATCGATGACGGCGCCGTCGTCGTCATCCCCGGTCTCTACAACAGCCACACGCACATGGGTGACAGCGCCCTGCCCGATGGGGCGACGGGACTGACCTTGGCGGAAGGGTTTTTCCGCCCGGCTGGCTACAAATACCGTGAGCTCGCCAAGCTCGAACCGACGACGCATCTCGCCCGCGTGACCGATCACCTGCGTTACATGGCACAGACGGGCACCGTCTGTCACATGGACTTCCGCGAGCAAGGTCCGGCCGGCGCCCGTTTGCTCCGCGCCGCGTCCGAAGCGACAGGCGTCGAATCGATCATCCTCAGCCAGTTCAACGGTGTGCCGTTCGACGCCGCGACGCTGGAGGAGAATACCGCGCCGCTACCACCCGCCAATCGCGCCGAGTTGGAGGAGATGCTTGCCGTCGCCGATGGCTTTTCGGAGAGCACGATGAACGATCTCACCGACACGGCTTGGGCGGAGATTCGCGAACTCACCACGCGCCTCGGCAAACGTCGCGCCATCCATTGCCTTGAGGACAAAGGCTACCGCGACGTTTCACTCGCGCGGACCGGTCGCGGCGATCTCGTGCGGGCGCTCGACCTCTACGATCCGGATTTCGTCGTTCACCTCACCGTCGCCACCGCTGCGGAAATCGCGCTGCTCGGCGAACGGGCCAAAACCGGCGTGATCAACCCCCGCGCCAACGCCAATCTCGGTCTGCCGATTCCGCCCATCGCCGCGCTGCTCCACGCTGGCGCGAATCTCCTGCTCGGCACCGACAACGGCATGCTCAACAGCCCGTCGCTCTGGGCCGAGCTCGATTACACTTATAAAGTCACCAAGTCGCAGTTTGGCGATTCAGTCCGGCCCGATCCCACGACAATCCTGCGCATGGCGACGAGCAACGTGCACGCCTGTCTGGGGGGCGATCACTACGGTCGTCTCGAGGTCGGTCTGCCGGCGTCCTTCGTGACCTTGGACTTCCATGCCGGCCACCTCCGCCACAGTCGCCATGTCGCCGGCTCGGTCGTGAGTCGAGTCACGCCGGCCGACGTGTTGGGCACGTGGCACCGCGGGCGGGAACTGCACCGCCGCGCGGATTTCCCTCAACCGTGAAAGCTCGCGGGGGACCGCTGGGCTCAACCTTACGACAACCCCGGAAAGTCCAGCGTCGCGAAGTGATCGGCCAAGGTCTCGGCTCGGCGGATGACCTTCCACTGCCCGTCGCTCTGCCAGAGGACTTCGGCGGAGCGAAGTTTGCCGTTGTAGTTGAAGCCCATCGAGTGGCCGTGCGCACCCGTGTCGTGAATCACCACCAAGTCGCCGATTTCTGGATCAGGAATCTCCCGATCAATGGCAAACTTGTCGTTGTTTTCACAGAGCGAACCCGTGACGTCATAAACCTTTGGGGGAGCATTTTCGCGGCCCGGCACGCTGATGTGATGATAGGAGCCATACATGCCCGGACGCATCAAATTTACCATGCACGCATCAAGGCCGACGTAGTCCTTGTAAATCGCCTTCTTGTGCAGCACGCGTGACACGAGGTAGCCATAAGGACCGGTAATCATGCGGCCGCACTCCATCGCGATGCGGATCGGACCGAGTGCGTTTGCCACAATCGTTGTTTCGTAGGCCTCGCGGATTTTCGCGCCCACGTAGGCGAGATCGACCGCCGTCTGCTCCGGGCGATACGGGATGCCGATGCCACCGCCGAGGTTGAGGAATTCGAAACGGATGCCGAGGTCGCGGTGCAACTCGACCACGAGATCAAACAGCATCTGCGCGGTCTCGACGAAGTAGTCGGGATTGAGCTCGTTCGACGCGACCATCGTGTGCAGGCCGAAACGCTTCACCCCCTTGTCGCGCAACATGCGGTAACCCTCAAAGAGTTGCTCGCGAGTGAAGCCATACTTGGCCTCCTCGGGTTTGCCGATGATGACGTTACCGGCCTTCAGCGGGCCCGGATTGTAGCGGAAACACACCATCTCGGGCAAGGTGCCGCCCAGCGCCTTTTCGAGAAAGGTGATATGGCTGATGTCATCGAGGTTGATGATCGCCCCGAGCTCGGCCGCTTTCTGGTATTCGTAAGCCGGCGTGTCATTCGACGTGAACACGATTTGGTCGCCGGTGATGCCCACGGCTTCGCATAGCTTCAGTTCGGCAAAGGACGAGCAGTCGCCGCCCAGGCCCTCGGCCTTGAGCGCGGCCATCACGTGGGGATTCGGCAGAGCCTTGACCGCGTAATAGTTCATGAACCCGCCCGGCACCCAGGCAAAGGCATCGTAAAACGCGCGGGCATTGCGCCGCATCGCCGTTTCGTCGTAGACGTGAAAAGGCGTCGGCACCTTCGCGGCGATGGCTTCCAGTTGTTCCTTGGTGAATGGGAGGGACTTATCGGTCATGGTGATCGGAACATGCGAGCGCAGTCACGCGCTCGTCCGTGTCAACGCCGGACCGCAGCACGACCGATTTCGACCCCTAGACCGGCAGTGAGCCTTTTCGTGACGGAGCGGGACCGTGGAGCGCACGCAAAACGTCCACGAAATTGAGCGCGAGTTGGGAGCTCCCGCGTCGGCGCCACACCGCGTAGAACTGAAACCGCAGGTCCTCGTCGTCCTCTTTGATAGAACGATAAACCACCCCATCGCCGCGTCGCGTGCCTTTTACTGGCGCCAGAAACGAGATGCCTTGGTTGCCTTCTATCATCGCAAACAGCGATTCGAAGCTGTTCACCGGTTTGATCGCCCGCGGCCGCACCCGGCGCCGTTTGAAGATGGATTCGATGCGGTTCCGGTGCATGTCATGGCGGTCTATGGCGATGCCCAGGAGCTTTTCCTTCGCCAAATCATGAATCGAGATGCGCGGCTGACGGGCTAACGGATGTTCAGCACTGAGCGCCACCGCCACCGTGCCCTCGAGCACTTTGAAACGCTCCAATTCGTGCTCCAGCTCTTCGCCTGAATCGATAAGAAATCCGACCTGAATTCGCCCCTGACTGAGCGCCGACACCTGATCCGGTAAAAACATTTCCTCCAAGGTCACATCGACCTCCGGATATTTTTCGCGGAACGCGGCGAGCGCCGAAGGCAAAAAGCCGGCCGAGATCGCCCCCACGTTGGCAATGGTCAGCGTGCCCATTCGCCCTGCCTCCGCTTCCTGCGCCCCCGCCACCGCCCGCTCTACTTGCGCCAGGATACCCCGCGCTTCTTCCAGAAAGTAACCGCCAGCGTCCGTGAGGGCGACGCCCGCGGTGTTTCGATCCAAAAGCTTTACCCGCACATCATGCTCAAGGTCCTTGATCTGTTTGCTCAATGACGGTTGGGCGACCCGCAGCTGCTCCGCCGCCCGACGAAAGTTCAGTTCCTCCGCGACTGCGACAAAGTAACGCAAGTGCCTTAATTCCATATGGCACCTGATAGCCAAAAGCTATCAACGCGCAAACAACAAAGTCATTCCGCGTTTGCGCTGCTCGCGTTAAAGTGGGGAGTGTCTCGTCTCTTCGATTTCAACATTGCCGGTCCGCCCCTGCGGGAGATCGCCCGATCTTGCGGGCCGGCTCACGCCACCGGTTGTGATGCGCTGCTCAACCTCATCTCGACCGGCCAAGACCTCGAAATGGAAATGAAACACGAGCTCGGTCGTCTGGAACTCACGTCCACCGGCTTCGGCATTTTGACGATCCTCCTGCGCCAGGATCCGCTCTTGGTTCGAGTCAGCGACCTCGGCGAAGCCTTGCAACTTTCGGCCCCGGCCACGTCCACCGCGCTCGCCCGCCTTGAGGTTGCCCGCCTCATTCATCGGGGCCGCACGCCGGAAAATCGCCGCAATGTCACCGTGGGCCTCACCAACAAGGGGTGCGAACTCATCGAGTCGGCCCTCACTCGTTTCGAGGCCAAAATCAACCGCCTCATGGGTTCTTTGAAACCTTCTGAGGTCCAGACCTTGCTTCGCGCCTGTAACCACCTTCAGTCCGCCCGGACGGATCCAACCGACTCCGAGTAACGCCGGAGCCCTCACTCTACTGTCTATGAACTCACTTCTCCGCATCTGCCGCGGGACCGGCCCCCGCCGTCCCGCCCTCGTTTTGACGGCATTGTCTGCCCTCGCCTTCCTCGCCGGCTGTGGCGAAAAGCAATCCGGTGCCGCGGGCGGCGCCGGCGCCGCCCCTGCCGCCATGGAAGTCAGTGTGCTCACCGTCAAACCGCAGGCCGTCATGATGACCCGCGAGCTACCCGGCCGCACCTCCCCCTATCGGATCGCCGAAGTCCGGGCCCGCATCAACGGCATCGTGCAAAAGCGTCTCTTCACGGAAGGCGCCGTCGTCTCCGCCGGGGACGTGTTGTTCGAAATCGATCCGGCGCCCTACCAAGCGACGCTCGACAGCGCGAAGGCCAACTTGGCCCGAGCCGAAGCCAGCCTCGCCTCCGCCAAGCTTCAGGCCGAACGTTTTGAAGGCCTCGTCGCCACGCACGCCGTTTCGCAACAGAACTACGACGACGCCAAGGCCTCGCAGCTCTCGCTCGCCGCCGATGTGGCCGCGGCCCGCGCCGCCGTCCAGTCCGCCGAAATCAACCTGGGCTACACGCGCGTCACCTCCCCGATCGATGGTCGCATCGGCCGCGCCGAGGTCACCGAGGGCGCCTACGTCCAGCAAGGCACCGCCACGTTGTTGGCCGTCGTGCAGCAGATCGACCCGCTCTACGTGGACCTCAGCCAATCCGCCGATGAGGTTCTCGGCCTCAAGGAAGCGCTCGCCAGCGGGCGCCTGGAACGTGACGCCAAAGGCGGCGCCACGCTCTCCGTCATTCTGGAAGGCAACCGCGTCTACGAAGAAGTCGGCTCGCTCAAGTTTTCCGATGTCTCCGTGAGCGCGTCCACTGGCACCGTCGCCCTCCGCGGCACTGTCCCAAATCCCGATGGCGACCTGCTCCCGGGCATGTTCGTGCGCGCCCGGCTTGATGAAGGCACCAATCCCTCGGCCATCCTCCTGCCACAATCCGTCGTGAGCCGCAATTCCAAGGGCGAGCCCACCGTGCTCGTGATCGGCGCGGAAAACAAAGTCGAGCTGCGCACCATCACGACCGCCCGCGCCGTCGGTTCCGACTGGCTCGTCACCGCCGGACTCGAACCGGGCGAACAGGTCATCACCAACAATCTTCAGAAACTGCGTCCCGGTGCTCCCGTGAAGGCCGCCGCCGCGCCCGCGGCCCCGGCTCCTGCCGCCGAGTAATCGTTTCGCCACGTCCACGTTTAAACGGTCCACATTATGGCCAGATTTTTCATTGATCGACCCGTCTTCGCATGGGTCATCGCCATCGTCATCATGGTGGCGGGTGGGCTCGCGATCCAATCGCTGCCCATCGCCCAATATCCCAGCATCGCCCCTCCGGCGATCGCCATCACCGCCAACTATCCCGGCGCCTCCGCCAAAACGGTCGAAGACACGGTCACTCAGGTGATCGAACAACGTATGAGTGGTATCGACCACCTGCGTTACATCGAGTCCACCAGCGACTCGTCCGGCACCGTCACCATCAACCTCACCTTCAACGCCGAAGCCGATCCTGACATCGCGCAGGTCCAGGTGCAGAACAAGCTCGCCCTCGCGACGCCGCTCTTGCCGCAAGAGGTGCAACAGTTGGGCGTGACCGTCACCAAGTCGGTGCGAAACTTCCTGCTCGTGATCGGCTTCCGCTCGGTCGACGGCAGCATGACCGCCACCGACATCGGCGACTTCGTCGTCAGCCAGATCCAAGACCCGGTCAGCCGGGTTCCGGGTGTGGGCGAGATCCAAAACTTCGGCACGCAATACTCGATGCGTATCTGGTTGGATCCCGACAAACTGACCAACTACAGTCTCATGCCGTCCGACATCATCGCGGCGGTGCGCACCCAAAATGCGCAGGTCTCTGCCGGTCAGCTCGGCGCCAATCCGTCGCCCCAGGGCCAGTTGCTCAACGCGACGGTCACCGCCCAGTCCCGCCTGCAGACGCCGGAACAATTCGAAGACATCCTGCTGCGTGTCACCAACGGCGGTTCTCAAATCCGCCTGCGTGACGTGGCGCGCGTCGAGCTCGGCGGCGAAAGTTACGCCCGTGAAGCCCGCTTCAATGGCGCTCCCGCTTCCGGTATGGCCATCCGCCCCGCGACCGGGGCCAATGCGCTGGATACGGTCGCCGGCATCCGCGCCAAGATCGCCGAGTTGCAACCGTTCTTCCCGCCTGGGCTGGAAGTGGTGTATCCGCTCGACACGACTCCTTTCGTGCGGCTCTCCGTCGAAGAGGTGGTGAAGACCCTGTTTGAAGCGGTCGTTCTCGTGTTTCTCGTGATGTTCCTCTTTCTGCAGAACTTCCGCGCGACCCTCATTCCCACCATCGCCGTGCCGGTCGTGTTGCTGGGGACGTTTGCCATCATGGCGGCAGCCGGATTCTCGATCAATACGCTCACGCTCTTCGGCGTCGTGCTCGCGATCGGTCTGCTCGTCGACGATGCCATCGTCGTGGTGGAGAACGTCGAACGCCTCATGACCGAGGAAGGGTTACCCCCCAAAGAAGCCACGCGAAAATCGATGGACCAAATTACCGGCGCCCTCGTCGGCATCGCGATGGTGTTGTCGGCCGTGTTTATTCCCATGGCGTTTTTCGGCGGCTCGACCGGCGTTATCTACCGCCAGTTTTCGATCACGATCGTTTCGGCCATGGCGCTCTCCGTGCTCGTCGCCATCGTGCTCACCCCGGCCTTGTGCGCCACGATTCTGAAACCGATCAAGCAGGGCAATCACCACGAAGCCAAAGGCTTCTTCGGCTGGTTCAACCGCGTCTTTGATCGCAGCGCCACGCGCTACGCCAACGGCGTCGGCGGCATGATCAAGCACAAGTTCCGCTCGCTCATCGTCTATGGCCTGATCGTCGGCGGACTCATCTATCTCTTTGGCCGTATCCCGACCGGTTTCCTGCCGGACGAGGACCAGGGCATTCTCTTCGCTCAAGCCCAGTTGCCGCCCGGCGCGACCACCGAGCAGACGCTTGAGGTGCTGAAGCGCATGGAGCACCACTTCCTCGTCGATGAGAAGGAGAACGTGGAAGGTATGTTCGGCGTGACCGGATTCAGCTTTTCGGGCTTCGGTCAAAATCAGGCCTTCGCCTTCGTCCGCCTCAAGGACTGGGAACACCGCACGCGTCCCGATCAAAAAATCGGTGCCATTCAAGGCCGCGCCATGGGCAAGTTCATGCAGTTTAAGGACGCTCTCGCCTTTGGCTTCGCCCCGCCGGCGGTGCTCGAACTCGGCACCGCCAATGGCTTCGACATGCGTCTCACGGACAACGCGTCCCTCGGGCACGAGGCCTTGATCGCCGCCGAGTATCAGTTACTCGGCATGGCCGGCCAAGACTCGCGCCTCGTCGGCGTGCGTCCGAACGGCTTGGCCGATACGCCGCAATACAACATCGATATCGACCACGAAAAGGCCTCGGTGCTCGGCCTCTCCCTCTCCGACATCAACACGACGCTCTCCTCCGCCTGGGGTTCCGCCTACGTGAACGACTTCATCAACAAGGGCCGCGTCAAAAAGGTCTACCTGCAGGCCGACGCCCCGTTCCGCATGCTGCCCGAGGACATTGATCGCTGGCATGTGCGTAACAACCAAGGCGAGATGGTGCCGTTCTCCAGCTTCTCCGACGGTCGCTGGACCGTCGGCTCGCCCAAGCTCGAACGCTTCAACGGCGTGCCTTCCGTCGCCATCGCCGGTCAACCGGCGGCCGGAGTCAGTTCCGGTGAGGCGATGCAGATCATGACCGATCTCGCCGGCAAGTTGCCCAATGGCATCGGCGTCCAGTGGGCCGGTCTCTCCTACGAGGAACGTCTCTCCGGATCCCAAGGCCCCGCGCTCTACACGATCTCACTGCTTATCGTGTTCCTCTGTTTGGCCGCGCTCTACGAGAGCTGGTCGATCCCGGCCGCCGTGCTGATGATCGTGCCGCTCGGCGTCATCGGCACGCTGCTCGCCGCTTGGTTCCGCGGGATGCCCAACGACGTGTATTTCCAGGTCGGTCTACTCACGATCGTCGGTCTCTCCGCCAAGAACGCCATCCTCATCGTGGAATTCGCCAAGGAGGCTTACGACGATGGCATGAGCTTGCTCGACGCGGCCCGTCATGCCGCCCGCCAACGTCTGCGCCCGATCCTCATGACGTCCCTCGCCTTCGGTCTTGGCGTGACCCCGTTGGCCATCAGCACCGGCGCCGGCTCCGGCAGTCAAAATGCCATCGGCACCGGCGTCGTCGGCGGCACCATCACCGCCACGGTGCTCGGCATCTTCTTCGTTCCGCTGTTCTTCGTGGTCATCCTCCAACTCTTCCGCGTCAAGCCCGTCAAAGCCCATCAAACGGAGGGCAAATAACATGACTAAGCTCACGATCTCCCTCCTCGGCCTGGGCCTCCTGTCCGGCTGCTCGCTCGCTCCGAAATATGAACGCCCGACCAATCCCGTGGGCGACGCTTGGCCGGCTCCCGCCGAGACGAGCGCCGTCACCCGCCCGGCCGATCCGGCCAGCGACATCGCTTGGCGCGACTTCTTCGGTGACGCGCGCCTGCAGGCGCTCATCGCCCTTGCGTTGGACAATAACCGCGACCTGCGCGTGGCGGCCTTGAACGTCGAACGCGTTCGCGCCCTCTACAACATTCAACGCACCGCGCTCATCCCGACCCTCAACGCGACGGGTGACATGGTGCGGCAGAAAACACCGGGCGACATCAACGGCACCGGCGAACCCGTCACGAGCAGCAGCTACGGTGTCGCCGTGGAAATCCCTTCCTACGAATTGGATTTCTTCGGCCGCGTGGCCTCGCTGCGCGATCAAGTGCTGCAGCAATACCTCGCGACCGACGAGGCCCGCCGCAGCGCCCAGATCAGCCTGATTTCCGCCGTGGCCCGCCAATACCTGACGTCGCTCGCAACCGATGAACAATACGAGATCGCCCGCCAGACTTTCGACGCCGCGCAGAAGTCCTACGACCTGAATCAGCAGACCTTCGACGCCGGCATCGCCTCCGAGCTCGACCTGCGCACCGCCGAGGCTCAACGCGAATCCGTGCGTGCCGCCATGGCTGTGCTCCAGCAACAACGCGCTCAAGCGCGCAACGCGCTGGTCCTGCTCGTCGGCACGTCTCTGCCCGCCGATCTGCCTGCCCCCGGCTCGCTCGCCACGCAACAGTTGATCGACGATCTCCCGGCAGGTCTGCCGGCCGACCTGCTGGCGCGTCGTCCCGATGTGCTCGCCGCCGAACACACCTTGCAAGCCGCCAATGCCAACATCGGCATCGCCCGCGCCGCGTTCTTCCCGTCCGTCAAGCTCACCGCATCGGGCGGCACCGCCAGTCGCGAGTTGTCCGGCCTGTTTGACGAGGGCTCGGGCGCCTGGAGTTTCGCGCCGTCGATCACACTGCCCATCTTTGCCGCCGGCGCCAACAAGGCGCAGCTCGACGTTGCATGGACGGAAAAACGCATCGAGGTCGCCAACTACGAAAAGGCCATCCAAACGGCCTTCCGCGAAGTGGCCGATGCGCTCGCGGTCCGCGCTTCGGTATCGACGCAGATTGAAGCCCAGCAGGCGCGCACCAACGCCGCCCAACGCCGCTACGATCTGTCGCAACAGCGCTTCGACGCCGGCGTCGACAGCTTCGTTACCGTGCTGCTCGCGCAACAGGAATTGTTCAGCGCGCAACAAGCGCTCATCCAGGCGCGTCTGTCGCGTCTCACCAACCTGACGTCGCTTTATGCCGCCCTCGGTGGCGGTTGGACGCCGGAACCGGGTGAGACGCCGCAGAGTTGATCCAGCGCGTGTTTTCCCCGTTCGGGGCTTGATCAGCGCGATCGTCCCCCGCCGGGATCATCACGGCGGCATACCCTCGATTAACCTTCGCCGAGGCTCGCCTTTAATCGGGCGAGCTCGGCCTGAAGTTCAGCGACGGTCGCCTCCAACGTGGCCAAGCGTTCCTCCGCTTCCGGCGGCAACGCGACGGCAACCTTGAGCGGTTCGCGGCGCCCCTCCTGCGCTCCGCTTGCGCCGATGGTCGCGGGTTCGTCCCACGTCGGTTCTCCAGTCAACCGTTGGGCCCAACGCGCCTCTTTCTGCCCTGGCTGACGCGGCAGTTTGCACACCAACGTTTCCGCACGATCTGCCAAGCCCTGCAATACCTCCTCGCATCCCGCGAGATCGGGCACTGCCGCCATCCGCTCACAGTTGCCGCGCAGGCCGGCCGTGGTTTGCGGACCGCGCAACATCAACTCCGCGAGCATCACCTGCGCGATCGGCTCCACCGGATAAGCCTCGGCAAACCGGTGACGATACTTGATCGCGCGGGAATTGGCGCCGCTAAACGCCGTCACAAGATGTTTCCCGCGCAAGCGATCCAAGGTCGCGCTCACATCGTCGTCGCTTAACGCGAGCACCGGCGAGCGATTGTTCTTCTGATTGCAGGCGTTGACCAAGGCGTTGAGCGAGAGCGGATAGAGGTCCGGTGTCGTCGCCTCTTTTTCGATCAAGCAGCCCAGCACACGGGCCTCCAGCGGATCGAGCGGAGCGGCCACGGCGGCGGAGAGAGGAGAAGCGGAGTCGTCCATAAAAACGAAAGATGGCCCGCCAGTCTTCGGGCCGGACGAGCCGCGTCAACCGCCCCCTCTGATTTGAGCAAAGTGTCGAAATGCGCCTCGCCGTTATCGCAAACGGCATTCACGATTCTTGCCCTCCACCCGATGTCCCGCCTCGCGCTGATTCTTTCGGTCTCGCTCGCCGCCAACGCGGCCATCGGCATCGTCGCTTGGCGACAGCGCGAGTCTGCCCCAGCCGCCGCAGCGCCCGGATCCCCGGTCTTCGCTGCGCCGCCGCCCGAAGCGGTCAATCCGGACGGTATCGACGCCGAGATGTGGCTGCGCTTGGTCGGCCCCGAGGAAGACGAGGCGACGCTCACCGATGCTGAAAATGACGCCACCCTCCTCGCCCGCCTCCGCGCGGCGGGCTTTCCTCCGGCTGCTCTGCGCGCGATTTTTAAGCGTCGCCTCGACGAGCGCTACGCGGCTCAAGAGATCGCCCTGATCGTCAATCAGCCTCCGGCGACCTACTGGCAGGTTGACCGCTACGGCGACGCCGATACGGCCGAAATGCGGTCTGCTCGCCGGGCGCTCGGGCTCACTAAATCAAACGAGCTTCGAGCGCTGCTGGGCGAAGACGCCGATAGCCCCGCCACTCGCCGCTTGTGGGAACGCCGTTACGGCGGCCTCTCGGCGGGGAAAGTCGAGGCGTTGGAAACGACCCTCGCCGACTACCAAGAAATGGAGAACGCCATCCGGATGAACGCCGGGATTCTGTTGCCGGATGACCGCGCCAAACTCGCGCTCATCGGCAACGAACGACAACGCGACATCGCCGCCCTGCTCACGCCGGCAGAGCAGGCCGCCTACGACGCGCGATCCGGCTCCACCGCCATGCAAGTCCAGTTCCGGCTGCAGGACTTCCCGGTCACCGAAAACGAATACCTGGCGCTCGTCGCGCTCCAGTCCGAGTTTAACGCGGAATGGTCCTACTCCTCCACCAGCTTTACGCGTGAACAACGCACCGCTCGCACCGAGGCCCAGAAGCAGTTGGAGGCCTCCGTGGAGGCGACGCTCGGCGCCGAGCGCTATGCAGAGTATGCCCTGAAATCCGATTCCAATTATCTGATGACCAAACGGCTCACGGATCGACTCGGCCTACCGGCGGCGAACGCCTTAAGCCTGGCCGCCTTGGAGAAAACCGTGCGCGAACAGCAAAATGCGATCTACCGTGATCGCACGCTCAGCCCCGACGGACGCGAAGCCCAACTCACCACGCTCCAGGCGCAAACCCGCGAAACGGTCGCGGCCACGCTCACCGCCGACGGCGCCGAGGTCTACGAGGCGTCGTTCGGCCAGTGGATCAACTTCATTGTGCCGCCCCACCAGCCCGGCCGCTGAGCCCCCCGCGTGCCATGAAACCGCTCCCGCTGCTACTGACGCTCTCCCTTGCGGGCAACCTGATTGGCAGCGCGGTTTTGCTCGCTCGCTCGCAACGCGAAACCGGCGCAGCACAACCCTCGGCCGCATCCGCCGCCGTGTCGTCCACAACGCGCGCCAAGGCGACCGCGCCCCGCGATTCCGGCGCCTCGTTTTGGGGCCGAGTGGCTTCGGAGGATCTGGAAATATTAGCCCGAAGGCTGCGCGCGTCAGGCATGCCGAGAAGGCTGCGTGACGCCCTGCTCACGGGGCTGATCGAAGAGCGCTACCATGAGCGGCTCGACCGCGTGCGAAACGGCGACGCGTCCCCCAACTATTGGCAGCGCGGCGGCGCGATGACGCCCGAACGGCTCGAATCCTACCTCGCGCTGAAACGCGAGCGCGACGACCTCATTCGCGATGTGACGGGCACCGATCCCCGCGACTCGCCCGTTCGGCTCGCGGTCGCTCAACGGGTCTATGGCCTAGCCGACGTCGCCAAAGTCTCCGCACTCTCCGTGATCGACAGTGACTACGAGTCCCTCCTGAGCGCCTATCGGGTCAATGGCTTCATCACGAAGTCCGATCAAGCCGCCGTTGCCTTGATCGAACGCGAACGCGCCGCCGACCTTGCCGAGCTGCTTCCCCCCGGCGAGCTCTTCGAGTATCAACTGCGGCGCTCCGACGCCGCCCTGCAGCTCAAGCGTGAACTCACTTATTTTAAGCCCACCGAGGAGGAGTATCGGCAGCTCTTTCCGCTATTTCAGACGTTTAGCGCAGCGTATCCCGCCGGAAACACCTTTTCGTTCAACCAACCCAAGGGGAGCGCCGAATCCGCCGCTCGCTCGGATTTGGTGCATGCGTTAAGCGATCAACTCGGTCCCGCGCGCGCCCAGGAACTGGCCCTCGCCCTGAACCCCACTAATCCGATCAACAACGCTTTCGTTGCCCGCGTCGGGTTACCCCTCACCACGGCGGGAAGACTGAACGATATCCAATCAACCTATTCTGGTTTAATGAGTAACATGGCATCCGCCCGCCAACAAGATCCCGCTGCGCAACAGGCGGTCAGAGATCAGGCGACTGTCACTCTCCGCGAAATGGAGACACTGTTGGGCGCCGATACTCTGGCGCTCTATCGCGACACGGTCGGCACGTGGGTGCGGGGATTTGATCAGCTCGCCGCCCCACCGGTGGCCGCTCCGCCGGGCCCGTAGAACCCCCGTTTTTTCCCTCCCGGATTGCCCCGCCTCAACTCGGGTGTAACGTGGGCGCGTGTTCGCCGTCTTCCCGCCCGTGTATGCCCGTATAGTTACCTCGCGCCTTCGTTCGTCGATGCGCTCGTTTTTCAACGCCTTGTCGCTCAGCACCGTCGCGATAATCCTCAGCGGCTGCGGTCCCCAAGCCTCCGACCGCCCCGCCATGACGGCTCCCCCCGTGGAGGCCGTGCAGGCGCGAACCGGTTCGCTCCCCCTCGTCGAGCGTCTCAGCGGCACCGTTTGGGCCGAAAACCAAGTGAGCCTCTATCCGGAAATCACCGGCCGCGTGGCGGAGGTTTTCGTCACCGATGGCGAGAGCGTGGAGGTCGGCCAGCCCCTCGTTCGCCTCGTCAGCAACTCCGCGCAGGAACAGGTGCGTCAGGCCGAGGCCGGGTTGCGCATCGAAGAGGCTCGCTTGCGCCAATCCAACGCCGCCCTGGCCGAGGTCGAAGCCCAGGTCAACCGCTATAAGGCCCTCGGCGACCGCAACTTGGTGAGCGACGTTGAAATGGAAACACTCAACGCCCAACGCGAGACTGCCGCCGCCGACGTCGAATTGGCGGAAGCGCGCGTCGAACAGGCCGCATCGACCTTGGCCGAACGCAACGATGCGCTTAACAAGACCGTTGTCCGGGCGCCGATCTCCGGCGTCGTCGGCGGCCGCAACGCCGAGCTCGGCATGCAGGTCACTTCAAGCACGATGCTCTTTACCATCGGTAACCTCGAGCGAGTCAGTGTTCGCATCAACCTGACGGACACGATGTTACGCTACATAGAGATCGGGCAAAACGTGCGCGTTTTCCCGACCGATGCCGGGTCGAGCCAACCGCTCACCGCCAAGCTCACCCGCATCTCGCCGTTTTTGAACCGCATCACGCGTAGCACCGAGGCCGAGATCGAGCTCGTCAACACCGCCGGTCGCCTGCGCCCCGGCATGTTCGTCCCGGTTGACATCCTTTACGGTCAGAGCCGCCAGGCCACGCTCGTGCCGACCAGCGCGATTTTCACCGATCCGAACACCGGTCGGGAGGGCGTGTTCGTCACTACGAGCGCCCCGACGCCCACCACCGGCACCGAGTTAGGCGCGCCCGTCCCGGTGGTCTTCCGGCCGGTTACGCCCATCGCGCGAGGCGCCACCGAAGTCGCGGTCGACCTCATCCAACCGGATGACTGGATCGTCACCCTAGGCCAAAATCTGCTCGCCACCGGCCGCAACGAGGCCCGCGTGCGCACCGTCTCGTGGGACCACGTGATGGACCTGCAAAGCATGCGACGGGAAGAACTTCTGGCCGACGTGCTCAAGGCGACCAGCACGGCCAACGCCAACTGATTTCGGGTCAACCCAAGCTTCATTCGACATGCCGTTGACCGAAACCTCCATCAAGCGCCCCATCGCCACGATGATGGTCTTCCTGATCATCATCACGCTCGGCATTGCCGGGCTCCGTCACCTGCCGATCGACCTGCTGCCTCCCATCGAGTTTCCGCAGCTCACGGTTCGCGTCTCCTACCCGAACGTGGGCCCCGAGGAGATCGAAACGATCATCACCGACCGCGTGGAAAACGCGCTGGCCGGCGTGCCAGGCGTGGAACGCACCCGCTCGACCTCGCGCCAAGGCGCCAGTTTTGTGACCCTCGAATTTGGCCGCGGCGTCAACCTCGACGAAGCCGCCAACGACGTGCGCGCGGCCATCGAGCCGATCCGCGACAACCTGCCCGAAGAAGCCGAGCCGCCCCAAGTATGGAAGTTTGACCCGAACGACGTCCCGATCGTCACCGTCGGCGCGACCTCGCCCACCTGGGATTTGCAGGAGCTCACCCTCATCCTCGAACGCGACATCGCCAAACGCTTTGAGCAGATCCAAGGCGTCGGCGCCATCGACCTATGGGGTGGCATCGACCGCGTCGTCAAAGTCGACCTCCGGCGCGATCGCCTCAATGCCAGCCGGCTCTCCGCCGCCGACGTCCGCTCCGCCCTCACCTCGGGCAACGTCAACCTACCCGGTGGCAACGTCATCACCGGCGTGCGCTCGCTCTACGTGCGCACTCTCGGTGAGTTCTCCGATCTCGATCAGATTCGCGACACCGTGGTCTCCGAAGTCGAGGGGAAGCCGATTCGAATCCGCGACGTCGCTGACGTTTCTTTCGGTTACGAGGACCTTGATCGTTTGGTCAAAATCGACGGCAAGCCGATGCTCCGTTTCGGCATCCGCAAACAATCCGGTTCCAATACCGTCGCCGTGGCCGACGCGATTCGCGCCGAAGTCGAACGCGTCAACGCCGAACGCGAAGACGTTTCCCTCTTCGTCGCTTCGGATCAAAGCACCTTCATCCAGCAATCCATCGACAATGTGCGCCAATCCGCCCTCTGGGGCGCCTTGCTCGCCGTCGTCGTGCTCTATGCTTTCCTCCGTCGTGGCTCGTCGACCTTCGTCATCGCGGTGTCGATTCCGATTTCGATCATCGCGACCTTCGGCCTGCTCTACTTCAGCGGACTCACGCTGAATCAAATGAGTTTCGGTGGTCTCGCGCTCGGCGTCGGCATGGTCGTGGATAACGCCGTCGTCGTGCTCGAAAACATCACCCGCCTGCGCGAAGAAGGCCACGATCCCCAGACCGCCGCCCGTCTCGGCACCAAGGAGGTCGGTGGCGCCACCATCGCCTCCACCCTGACCACGACGGTGATCTTTCTGCCCGTGATTTTCATGCAGACGATTTCGGGCGTGCTCTTTCAACAGCTCGCGCTCGTCGTCGTATTTGCCCTGTTCTGCTCGTTGGCCGTGGCGCTCACGCTCGTGCCCATGTTGGCGAGTCGGCTGCTCACCCGTGAAAAGGTCGCGCCGCTCAAACCGGGTCGTCTGGACAAAATTTTCACCCGTCTGGACCGTCGTTATTCGCGAGCCCTCGACTTCACGGTGCGCCGGCGCGGCACGGTCCTCGCCGTGTGCTGCGTGCTCGTGGTGCTCGGCGTCGGTGCCGTCCCCTTTATCCCTGTCGAACTCACGCCCCAATCTGAAGCCGATGAGATCGACATCGACCTGCGCATGGCCGACGGCACGAACGTCGCCGTGCTCAATCGTTCGCTCGCCGAGCTCGAAACCAAAGTGCGCGCCGAGATCTCCGAGGACGACGTGGAGCATTTCACCACCGAAGTCCAAGACGGTCGGGCGCAAATCGAAATCACGCTCAAGCCCGACAGCGACGTCGGCACCACCGCGCTCGCCGACCGTTTGCGCACGGTGCTGGACGGCCAGATTCCCGGTGCCGACATTCGCGTCGAAGCGCAATCTGGTCTTTGGGTCCTGCGCCGTATCTTCCGCTCGGGCGGCGGCAGCGAGGACGTGTCCATGCAGATCCGGGGTCACGACCTTGCCCAAGCCGAGCAGATCGGCCGCAGCATCCGCTCCGCCATCGAGGACATCCCGGGCGTCGAAGGTGTGCGCGTGGGCCGGAATTCCGGTCGCCCCCAGACCAATCTGACACTCGACCGCACGAAGCTCGCCGAACTCGGGCTCTCCGTGCGCAACGTTGCCGACGTGATTCAAACCAACGTGGGCGGCGCCAATGCCGGGGCCTACCGCATCGGGGGCGAAGAGTTCCCCATCGTCGTCCGCCTCCGGCCCGACGACCGTCGCAATACCCAAAGCCTGTCCAACATTCCGCTCCGCCTGCCCGACGGAAACATCATCCCGATTTCCGCCGTCATTGATCCGAAGTCCGGATTGGGTCCGCCGGAGATCACCCGCATCGACGGCCAGCGCATCACGACCGTCACGGCCAACCTCGCCAAAGGCACCCCGCTCGGCGACGCCATCACCGACATCCGCGAGCAAGTATCCAAAATTACGATGCCGCCCGGCTTCTCCGTCTACTTCGGCGGCGAATATGAGGAACAGCAAAAAGCCGCCGCCGACTTCCGCATGTCGGTGCTGATCGCGCTGGCCCTCGTCTACATGGTCATGGCCGCGCAATTTGAGCGCTTCCTCGACCCGTTGATCGTATTGTGCGCCGTGCCCCTTGCCGTGATCGGGGTCGTGCCCACGATGTTACTCACCGGCACCACGCTCAATATGCAGAGCCTCATGGGTGTAATCATGTTGATCGGCATCGTGGTAAACAATGCCATCGTGCTCGTCGACTACATCAACCTGCTGCGAGCCGAAGGCATGACTCCCGTGGAGGCGGTAAAAATGGCCGGTCTGCGTCGATTGCGCCCCATCCTCATGACGACCCTCACGACGGTGCTTGGCTTGCTTCCGCTCGCGCTCGGTCTCGGCGCCGGCGCCGAGATCCAAGCCGCCCTCGCCCGCGTCGTGCTCGGTGGTTTGGCCGCGTCGACGCTTGTCACCTTGGTGTTTATCCCCGCGCTCTATCTGGGCTGCCACGGCCTGCTGGACCGCTGGAAAGCACGCGCCGGCGCGTCAGACGCCAATGCCGTGCCCGCCAGCACTACCGCCTAGGCCCGTTCGGACAGGGCCGCATTGGCATTTGGTTAGAATTTACCCACCAATGAATTAGGCCTTGCCGACCCGTAATCGCGAGGGATGGTTTCGGCATGCGACGTCCTCTGCTGATCCTCGTCTGCGCATGGGCGCTTCTCACGCTTTGTGCCCCGCTGACGGCCCAGGTCACGTTCACCTTCAACTTCAATGACGATGAGGGAACGGGATTCAATGACGCCAGTCTGGGCGCCGCCCGCCAAGCCGCCCTCGCCGCAGCGGCCAGCACAATCAGCAGCTACATCAGCACGGCGGCCCCGCGCACCATTGTGCTGGACGTCACGTCCTACAGCAATGGTGGCAGCGGGACGCTCGCGGCGGCGGGCAGCTCCGTTTACTATCCCATATCCCCGGGCGCGGGATTCTTCGCGACCAACGTGCAGAAGAAAATCCAGACCGGTGTCGATGACAGCGGCGCCGGTGCCGACGGCACCGTAAGCTGGAACTTCGGTCATGCGTGGGCGCTCGGCGATACCGTCGCCAGCGGCGAATTCGATTTCAAGAGCACGGCGATGCACGAACTCATGCACACGCTGGGGTTTCTGAATTTCGTGAAGGATACAAGCAGCACCACCATCGGCGGCGTTTACACGCTCTTCGACAGCAAGCTGCAGACCGTTTCAGGCACCAGCGTCATCAACCAGAGCACATTCATTCTCGAACAATCCGGCGCCCTCACCAACGACGGACTCTACTTCGGAGGAGCCAATGCCGTCGCCGCTTACGGCGGCCTGGTGCCGATCTACTCGCCATCGGTGTGGGAACAAGGCAGCAGCGGCGGGCACACCCGCGACTCGTCGTTTACCGGCGCCGATGCACTCTTGATGAACCATGCGCTGACCTCCGGTTCACTCGGCGCCCGCGAATTGAGCACGGTCGAATTGGCAATCCTCCAGGACCTCGGTTATTCCCTGAGCGCGGTTCCCGAACCAGCCCAAGTCGCGCTGTTACTTGGGCTCGCGCCCCTTGCGCTGGCCCTGCAACGCCGCCGAGCGCGTTCGGCATAGGGTGGTGGCTACGACGTCTTCGGTTTGACACGTCCCGCGACCAGCATCGCGACAACGACCAAACCTGTGCCAAGGCCCATCGCCACGGTCACATGCTCTCCGTGCAGCAGGATCAACGACTCGGCCATGCCACAGAGCGGAATCAGGAAACGATAGGTCGCGAGCAGGGGCACCGGGAAGATCGTCGAAAGCCAGTTCCACAACGAGAAAGCCGCCGCCGAAACAAACGCCAACCACGCGGTCAGCCCGACGATGTAGCCATCGAACAGCTGACCGAGGTTGTCCCACGCTGCGACACCGAGGCCGCCCAGCACAAGACCGCCGAGGGACAACGAAAATCCCGTCCCGGCGCGCGACCCCATCGTGTGCCCGACTTTCTGATACGCCGCCAATCCCAGGGCGCCGAAAAAACTGGCCGCCAACACCAGCAGTCCGCCCATTCGCGGGTGGGTCCCGGCATCGCCGGGGGCATACACCGCAAGGGTGAGACCCACCGCGCCAATCAGCAGCACGCCCCATTGCTTCGCCGTCGGCGGCGGCGTCTTCAGCGCCACCGGCGCCAGCAACATCCACCAAAAACTCCCCGACGAAACGAGCAATGACGACAAGGTTCCGCCGGCCCAACTCAGACCGAGATAAAAACACACGTATTGTCCGACGGTCTGGGTCGCGGCCATCGCGAGAATCAACCCCGTGGGAGTGGCGCGCCACTCCGCCCCCGGCTGCTTCGCAATGAGCAGCAGCACTCCGCCTGCCGCGATAAAACGGACGCCGGCGAACAACGACCGCTCGCCGAACCCGATCTCAATCCCGGCCACCGCCCAGTGCGCGTAGGCGAGCTTGATCACCGGAAACGCCGATCCCCACAGGGTCGCACAGACCAGGACCCACACCGGCAACGGCACCCGCTGCGACCACCCGGGGCCAACTGTCGCGGGCAAGGTGCGCGTCATCGGCGAAAAAAACGCTCAGCCGTTGGCGAGCGCTTCCAATTCCTCCCAACGCGCAAACGCGACGGCCGAGGCCTTTTCGATTTTTTCCAGATCCGCCTTGATCTTGGGCAGAGCGGCGGCGTTCGAAGCGTAAAACGTGGGATCGGCCAGCTGGGCGGTGAGCGCGGCTTGCTCTTCCTCCAACGACTCGATCTTCGCGGGCAGGGTTTCCAACTCTTGGCGT
>CAXBDS010000075.1:0-21612 GCA_963974355.1 uncultured Opitutaceae bacterium | reverse complement strand
TGATGATTTCACGCGAGCCGCCCGCGATCGCGACGCGGGCGTTGCGCACCGCCGTGTCGGTGGCGGCGTTGAACACGCGACCGGTCACCGTGCCGGTGGCCGCCGGGGTATTTTGAGCCGTCAGCTCGCCGGTGAGGAGAAGCCCGAGGCAACAGGCGAACACTAAGCGGCAAGCGCCGAAAAGACCGGCCGGAAGAACAACGTGGGTTCGAGCAGGGGGGAACATATAGGATGTTGGGGTTGGAAAAACCCCGGCGCCGCAAAGGAACCGGGGCTTTCAGGATATTGGGTGAGGGGCGCGGCCAGATTTCTGATTCGCCTATACGTAGCCAGAAGGGAGCACTGGTCTGGTTACCGAACCGCGGGCCGGTCCCGGAAGCTCACCGCAACCAGTCGTCGCTCCGGAAGGGAGAAGCCGGCAAACCGGCCCCATTTTTCAACCGAGCGACGGGCGCGTTGCGCCAGGCATAGCGGACCGCGACCGGCTCGGACACCGCCGGGGCGGTCACCACCACGGTCGCACCATCGATGCGAGCCTCGGCCGGATGAAACCTGCGATCAGCGCCCGCGACTTCAAAGCCTCCGAGCGCCTCGCCTCCGGCGTTCAGGCCATCGGCGGCGGTGAACGTTACCCGCAGCGCAGTCCCTTCACGTTGAGCGCCGGCGAATACCGGGCCGGTCGCCGTGATGCGCGAATCGAGCAGATCCCGGCGGGCGAGCAGGGCGAGCCGTTGCCCGACATCCTGTTTGTTTTTGGGGTGAATATTCTCCGGCGTGCCGATGTCGATGATGACGGCCATGCCCGTGCGAGGCAGCGCCAGCGCACGCGCCTGGGCGTCGCGCAGCCAAGGCCACTGATTCGGCGTCCGATCGGTCGGAGTGCCCCTGAAATTCGCGATCTGCACGAAATAGAACGGCAGCTCCCGGCCCCACTCCGCCCGCCATTGGCGAATCATGGCGGGAAACAACACGCCGTAGTCCTCCGGCCAATCGGCGTTGCTCTCGGCCTGATACCAGATCACGCCGGTGATCGCCGCCGGCACGAGCGGCGCGATCATGCCTTGGTAAAGGCCGGCCGGGGTCCAGTGGTGACCGGGTCCCCGCGGTGCCCGAGGCTTCGCGTTGGCCTTGCGCCAGGCCGCCCGGGCCTCGCGACCTTGCGCAGCGACTTCGGCATCGGCGCGTTCCCATGCGGCGAGGTCGGTTTCATACGCCGCGCTGGCCGCGGGATAGTCCGCCACGGTTTGCGCCCAACGCGCCAGCGCCGGTTGGAAAGCGGGATCACTCGCCAGTGTCGGGGCACTCATCCACGACTCCACCGGCGTGCCGCCCCAAGTCGCATTCAAGATCCCCACCGGCACGTCGGTCGCCCCCTGCCATTCCCGGGCAAAATAATACGCGACCGCGGAGAGTTTTGCCACGGTCTGCGGTGAACAGGTCACCCATGTTCCGCCGGCGGTGCGCCGTGGTTCTGGAGCGACGATATTGGGCACGTCAAAGTGGCGGATGAGCGGGTGATCAGCCGCGGCAATTTCCCTCTCCGCATCCGCCGCCTGCTCGACACGCCACTCCATATTCGACTGGCCGGAAGCCAGCCAAACGTCACCGGTCAACACATCGGTCACTTCGACGGTGTTATTGCCATAGGCCCGCAGCACCGCAGGTTCGGCGCTCGCCGGCAGCGCCGGCAACCGCACCCTCCAATCGCCGTCAGCCGTCGTGATCGCGCTCGCGGAATGTCCGCGAAACTCGACCGTGACCGCTTCGCCGGGTTGACCAAAGCCCCAGACGGCGAGCGGCTGGTCGCGTTGCATCACCGCGTGATCGCGGAACGGGGCACCCAGCTCAACGGCGCTGGACCAAGACGTAACAAAGCAAAGAAAGGCCAGCACGGGGCCGACGGGGTTTTTCGGTTTCATCGCACTCATGCTCGGCCTCAGCCGAAGCCACGAAAACGAAAACCACCGGTCTGCTTAACAGGCCACTTCAAAGCACTCGCGCCCAACCTCGCATCCAGGTGCTCCGCCGCGGCCTAGTGATCCAACGCCTTCACCGACTGCCCCGCGACGAACTCGGGCATGATGTGCATGGTGCGCTTGGTGATGACGCCGCCCTTGAGCAACTGAAGCACGGCCGCGAGCAGCGCCTTCGCGAACCGCCGCGAGTCGATCACATAATGGGCCGGCATCGGTTTGAGATAGGGAAAGCACGACTCACCATCGCGTGAGATCACGGAGACATCGCCCGGCACCCGGTAGCCCAATTGAGCCAGGCTCGTGGATACCGTGAGATAGTGGTAGGCATTGGTCACGAGCAGCGCCGTGGGAGCGAGCTGCCGCTGCAGGAGCCGTTTCACGGTCGCGGCGATGCCCTCCGGGGTCGCGTCGTGGTAGGCGATGAGCACGTCGGTGTCGCCATGCGGGGAGCGGCGGATGCCTTCGGTAAAGCCAGCCTCGCTCCCGAGATCGCCCGCGCGCCGCGATTTTTGCACGATGAGAGCCACCCGCCGATGGCCGCGCGCCAGCAAGACGCCGGCGGCGTGCCGACAACTCGCCCGGTGGTCGAGATCGCAATACGGCAGGTCCACCCCGTCGTAGATCGTGCCCGCCACCACGCACGGCACCTTGTGCTTTTCAAACCACTTTTGCACCGGTTCCGCCGACAGAAGCAGTATCCAACATTTATGCACGTGCTGCCCGAGCAGCCGTTGCAACGCCCGCCCCGGGTCGCGCTGGGCATATTTGCGGCCGTGAAACAAATGCAGACGACACCCGCGCTCGCCGAGCATCCCCCGCAGCTGGTCAATCCATTGGATCTGGTTTGGCACCAACTCGGCCAACATGCCGGGAATGAGCAGGCCGACATCCTGCGTCGCGAGCGAACGAGCCGCCGGGCCGGCAGCCTTCGCCACGATGCGGTTGCCCACGCCCTGCTCGGATGCGATCACCCCGTCGGCCCGGAGCTGATTCAGCGCCGCCCGCAACGTGTGACGGCTGACCTGCAGCATGTCGCACAGTCCTCGCTCGCCCGGCAACATATCGCTCCAGGTGCCGCTGCGGATTTCGTCCAGCAACACTTCCGCGGTCTGCTTTTCGAGCGACTGCCGCTGGGGTAATTTCAGCATGGGCGGATCGTAGCGCATTTTCGGCGAAGCTTTGAATGACTATTTTCGACCCACCCAGGCACGGGACGAATCGACCGGGGCGACTCGAATCGCCCCCGGGGCCTTCCCCACCCGCTGACCTAGCGCGCTCGATCTCAAGCCGCCGCCCGACAGGCGATACTAAAAAAGTCCATCGCGGTGAGTTGACGCCTCAGTTCCTCAAATTGCCCGGTGTTGATCGTGCGCACGGGCGGCCGGGTCGGTCCGCAATCCACCCCCAGCAGGGCCATCAGCGCCTTCGACGCCGCGAGGTGCGACACGCCGACCCCGTTGCAGATCGCGATCATCCGGATGGCCTGGTCCTGCAGCGCACGGGCATCCGCCAGACGGCCGGCCTCCAAGTGGGCGAGGAGCTTCGCATACAACGGGGCGGCATAGTTGTAAGTGCTGCCCACCGCCCCGAGGGCCTGCAGCTCCCAGCCTTCGAGCAACAACTCGTCACGGCCGAACAGAATATCGTAGCGCCCGTCGCCAAACTTCACGCACGCCTGATAATCAGTGAGATCTTCGTGGGTGTATTTAATCCCCTCCAGCGAAGGGATCGCGGTCTGGGCCTTCGCCAGAAAAGGGGCGACGTTCAAGCCAACCCCCGTCATCGACGGAATGTTGTAGTAGTAGAAGGGCACCGACGGCGCGGCCCCGGCGAGCCGGGCGCACCAGTCGACGAGCTCGCCGTGATCCCGTGGCTTGAAAAAGCTCGGCGCACACGCCGCGATCGCCGAGGCGCCGATCGCGGCGGCGTGCCGCGACAGTTCCTGGGCGTCGGCCAGACAGTTGTGACCAACGTGCACAATGACCCGCAGCTTATCGTCGGCATGCCGTATCCACTCCTCCGCGACGGCGACGCGCTCGGCCTGCGTCAACGACATGCCCTCGCCCGTCGTGCCGCAGATGAAGGCCGCGCTCACGCCATTGTCACGCAACAGCCGCGCATAGGCAGGAATGACGTCGAGGTTGACCGATAGATCCGCGTTAAACGGCGTGAAGGGTGCGGCGATCAGGCCGCGATACCGGGTATGCATGGGAAAGGGTTCAGCGAGCGGTGAGGTCGGCCGCGCCGAAACGGGCGAAAACGAGTTTCTCGTAGGGCCGCTCATCGCTCAATTCGTAGAAGCAGCCGGCTTCATCCGCACTCAGCGTCACGAGGCACGAATAGGCCGCGCCGCCCGGATAAAGCGTGAGCGCGAGCGGCCACGTCGCCCCGTTGTCGGGACTCGCGCGCACGATAAGGTTGCGACGTTTCTTCGGGTCCGCGGGGTTGGAAAAGATCAACCACCCGGGTTTTTGGCCGCCGGCGTCTTCCCATCGCAGGATGCTCGCCTGACAAATCGGCTCGACGAGTTCCGGCACGTTGACCGCCTCGGACCATGTCTCGCCCCCGTCGGTGCTGCGGCTCTGCGCCCGCTGGGCCACGCCGCGGTAGGAACGCATGTCCATGAGCAGCGTGCCGGAGCCATCAAGCAGTTCGACGACCTGACACTCGTTCATGTCGGGTTTAATCGTGCCGCCGAGCTGCCAGGTCGCCCCGCCATCGTCGGAGAAGATCGCATGTGACGCCCGTTCGGACTTCCCCGTCGCAGCGTCGTTGTAATTGTGATCCGACGGGATCACGATGCGACCGGCGTAAGGGCCGTTTTTAATCTGGATGCCCACGCCGGGCCCGGTCGCATACCACGTCCAGTCGGGCCGCTTCGTCGTCGCCGAGATGTTGACCGGCGCCGACCACGAAGCGCCCTGGTCCTTCGATTGCAGCAACCACACGGTGCGACCGGCCTCACTGGTGCCTTCGATGATGGCATGCTCCTTGTCGGTGCCGAGATTGTGCGTGCTGAGGAGAAGGATGTTGCCGGTCTTTTCATCGAGCACCGGGCAGGGGTTGCCGCACGTATTGTCCCCATCGTCCCAGATCACCTGCAAGGCACCCCATGTTTTGCCGCCATCGCGGGAGCGTTTCAACAAAAGGTCGATATCTCCGGCATCGGACCGGCTGCTTTTTCGCCCCTCGGCAAACGCCAGCAGGTCTCCATTCGCCGCCCGCAAAATCGCCGGGATGCGGAACGTATGATAACCGTCCGTGCCGGACTGGTAAACGACCGTCGAGGAAACTTCGGCGCAGGCAGGCGACAGGCCCACCATGGCCAGACCAATCGACAACAGAGCCAGGCGCGTGGTCCCACGCCAAGAAGAGGGAATATGGGGCATGCCGCCAACGTGATCGGCACCCACGCGCCTAACAATTTTCTTCAACTGGTCTGCTCTACAGGCCGGTGCGTCCGCCATGCCGGAGGCCCGCCATGATCACGTCGACGCCGCCTGCCGGCCCCTTGCCGCACTGGTATCTTGTCCAAACCAGCCACCCCGGCTTGTTCCTCGCTGTCGCCACTCTCAGGGTGACGCGCTCGTTTCCCCACCCCACCCCTGTCATCGACCATGATCCCGCCCTTTTCCGGACGCGTTGTCGCTCCGCCCTCTCCTTTTCCGGCCCCCGCCGCCGATCCTCTCGCCCCAACTTCCGCCAGCGGGCTGGTTCAACCCCACCCCGCCTTTCGTCCCTGATGAAGCTTTACCGATTATCCACCCTGCTGGGCCTCGCCCTGCTCCCTTGCCTCCCGGCCGTCATGCGCGCCTCGCCGGACTCGCCGCTCGCGTGGCAACCCTTGCCGGCAATCCCGGATGCGGAAGGCTTTGCGGGCAGCTACGCCGGAGTGAGCAACAATGTGCTGCTCGTCGCCGGCGGCGCCAATTTCCCCGGGAAACGTCCGTGGGAAGGCGGCGCTAAAATCTGGTATAATCGCGTGTTCGCCCTCACCGAGGGCGCGGCTGCGTGGCGCGAGGTCAACCCGCTGCCGGCCGCCTCCGGCTACGGTCTTTCGATCACCACCGATGACGGCGCGCTGCTCATTGGCGGCGGCAACGCCCAGGCAAGCTTCGCCACGGTCTGGCGCGCCCGCTGGCAGGACAACAGGGTGGACTTCGAGGCCCTGCCGCCCTTACCCCAGCCGCTCGCGATGCCGGCCGGGGCGTTGGTCGGGCGCACCGTGTATGTTTCCGGCGGGCTCGCCGCGCCCGCCGCCGCCCAAGCGGAATCAGCGTTTTTCTCGCTCGATCTGGACGACGTGGCGGCGGGCTGGCAGGCCCTCGCCCCCTGTCCCGGCCCGGAACGTTTCCTCGCGACGGGCGGCGGACAGGCCGGCGCGTTTTATCTGTTTGGCGGCGCGCAACTCGTCGCGGGCGAGAATGGTGCCCCTACGCGGAACTGGTTGCGAGACGCCTGGCGCTACACGCCGGGCACCGGGTGGGAGCGCATCGCCGATCTGCCGCACCCGTTGGTCGGCACCCCCGGACCGGCGCCCGCAGCCGGGCCGACCCACCTGTTCCTGATCGGCGGTGACGATGGCGCCCTCGCCGAACGATCGCCGGTCGGGCATCCCGGCTTCCCGCGCAAGCTCTGGGTCTATCACACGATCACCGACACCTGGACCGAACGGGGTGAATTGCCGTTTTCCTTGGTGACCACCACTGCGACTACATGGGGTGACCGCCTGATCGTGGCGGGAGGCGAACAACGCCCCGGCGTCAGGTCGACCGCCGTGTGGCAGGCCGTCCCGCAACCGGCGCGACCGGCTTTCGGCTGGCTCAACTACACCACCCTCGCGCTGTATTTGGGCCTGGTTGCGGGCATCGGCCTCTGGTTCATGCGACGTCAAAAGAGCACGAAAGACTACTTCACCGGTGGGGGCCGCGTGCCGTGGTGGGTGGCCGGCCTGAGCATCTTCGCGACGATGTTAAGCTCGATCACGTTCATGGCCGTTCCGGCGAAGGCCTACGCCACGGACTGGACCTTCGCAGTGGCCAATCTCGCGATGGTGGCGTTGGCGCCGATCGTGATCGCGTTTTATCTGCCGTTTTTTCGCCGGCTTAATGTCACCTCCGCCTACGAGTTCCTGGAGCAACGCTTCAGCCTCGTGATCCGTCTCTATGCGAGTGCGGCGTTCATTCTGTTCCAAGCCGGCCGCATGGCGGTCGTCATCTACCTCCCCGCGCTGGCCCTGTCGGCGGCGGTCGGCATCGAAATCCACCTGTGCGTATTGTTCATTGGTGTAACGTGCGCCCTCTACACGGCCGCCGGTGGCATCGAGGCCGTGGTTTGGACGGATGCATTTCAAGCCATCGTCCTCCTCGGCGCGGCCGTCTTCAGCCTGTTTCTGATCATGCACCATCTCGACGGCACACCGGCCGAGTGGTGGCATGACGCCGCCAGCATGGGGAAGCTGCACCTCGTCAATTGGAATGCCGACCTGACCACCACGAGCATCCTCGTCGTGATCGTGGGCAGCCTGCTTTCCAACCTCGGCCCTTACACGTCCGATCAAGCCGTGGTCCAACGCTACATCACGACCCGCGACCAAAAGCAGGCCGCCCGCGCGATCTGGCTCAACGCCTGGCTCACCGTGCCAGCCACCATCCTGTTCTTCGCGATCGGCACGGCCCTCTTCCTCTTCTTTCGGCAACACCCGGCCGCGCTCGATCCAACCCTGGCGACCGACTCGATCTTCCCGTTCTTCATCGCCGGGTTCATGCCGCCGGGACTCGCCGGCATCGTGATTGCGGGCATTTTCGCCGCCGCGCAATCCACCGCTTCGAGCAGTGTGAACAGCATGGTCACCGCGCTGATGACCGACTGGCTACGCCGCTTCCGGCCGGGTCTTGGCGATCGCTTTTGCCTGCGCCTCTCCCAAGCCCTCGCCGTGCTGCTCGGATTGGGCGGCACCGCCGCCGCGCTGGTGCTTGCCTCGTCCGATGTGCGTTCCTTGTGGGACGTCTACATGAGCTTGCTGGGCCTGCTCGGCAGCGGTCTGGCGGGCCTTTTCGCGCTGGGTATTTTCAATCGCCGCGCCAACAGCCTCGGGGCCTTGGTCGGCGTGATCGCCAGCGCCGTCATCCTCTATGCCGTGCAAAGCCATACCTCGCTGCATTTCCTCATGTATGGCGCGGTCGGCACCGTCGCCTGTTATGTCTGCGGTTCGCTCGCCAGCCTGCTGTCGCCCCCGCCCCCGTCCCGTGAACCCGCTCACAGCCACTGAACTTCATGGGAACTGGGGCACGCTGCTCCTCCCCATCACCGACGATGACTCCATCGATTGGCATCTGCTCGAGCAGGAGATCGACCATCTCCTGCTCGCCGGCGTGGACGGGATCTATTCCAACGGCAGCGCCGGTGAATTCTACACGCAGACCGAGGCCGAATTTGATCAGGTCAGCGCCCTGCTCGCCCGGAAGTGCCACGCGCAAAACCGCCCCTTCCAAATCGGCGCCTGCCACACCAGCGCGCAGATTGCCCGCGAGCGCATCCGCCGCACGAAAGGCCTGCAACCGTCGGCGTTTCAGGTGATCCTGCCCGACTGGTTTCCTCCGAGTTGGGGAGAAATCCGCACCTTTCTGGCGACCATGGCGGCGGAGGCCGCCCCCGCTCCGCTGGTCCTTTATAATCCCCCTCACGCCAAACGTCAGTTCGCCCCGATCGAGTGGCATCGGCTCATTGACGCAACCCCTTCGATCATCGGCATCAAAGTAGCCGGCGGCGGCGAGGACTGGTATCGCGCGATGCAGCCGGTGCTCCAGCGAATTGCGGGGTTCATTCCGGGCCATCACCTGGCCACCGGGCTCGCCCGCGGAGCCCGCGGGTCTTATTCAAACGTGGCCTGCCTGAGTCCTCGTGGCGCGCAACGCTGGTATCAACTCTGCCGGGACGACTCGGCGACGGCCTTGGAATGGCAGGCCCGCATCCAGACGTTCTGGGAAACACACATCGCGCCGCTGATCACCCGGGACCAGCTGTGCAACATGGCCGCAGACAAAGCCGCGGCGGTCGCCGGTGGCTGGCTTCCGGGACTCACCGGCCGCCTGCGCTGGCCCTACCGTAGTGCGGAACCCGATACGATTCGCCAGATCGCGGCGGCGGCGCGCCGCGAATTACCGTCGGACTTTTTCAACGAATAACCCGGGGCGGGTGGCGGCTCCCTGCTAGGGGCCCACTCGCAGGGGCGCCGCCGCAGGCAACAACCGTGCCATTTGCGCCAAGAGTGCAGCCTGTTTCGGATCGGCGGCCAGATTGGCGTGCTCGTAAACATCGTCATCCGCATAGGCATAAAGCTCACGTGCCGTGACTTCGCCGGTGCCAAAGCGGCGCCACTCGACGTAACGGTTTTCGGCCGTGCGCACCGAATATCCCATCGAATCGAAGTCGCGTTCGCTACCACTCCACGGCCGAGGAAATTGACTGACGGCGCCGGACCGCCCGGGCGCCGCGGCGTCGGTCAGGTTGGGGATGAGACTGATGCCGGTAACCTCGGCCGGAATCGAGAGGTCGCACAGTTCGGCGAGGGTCGGATAGATATCAACGGACTCAACCAGCGCTGCCGTCTCTCGCCCAGTCGTCAGACCCGGCACAGCCATGAGCAGCGGCACCCGCACGTCGGCTTCGTAGTTGGTTGTCTTCGTCCAAAGCCCTTGCTCGCCCAAGTGGTAACCGTGGTCGCTGACGAGCACCACGACGGTTTTTTGTTCCAGCCCGAGCTCCGCAAGGGTCTCCAACACCCGCCCGATCTGCGCGTCCACGTAACTGGTCGCCGCGTAGTAGCCGTGGCGCAACCGGGTCACTTGGGCGGATGCCAACGGTCCGGCTTTCGGCATGTCGGTGTAGCCGCGCAACTCCGGAAAATCGTGGAAAGCCAACGCCGGGGCATCCCGCGGGCGCTCCGCGGCGGCGGGCTCGAGCGTGAGGTTCGCCGGGTCGTAGAGATCCCAATATTTCTGCGGGGCGGAAAAGGGCAGATGGGGACGGCGAAAACCCACCGCGAGAAAAAACGGCTCCGCGCCGGCGGCCAACTCACGCAGCCGCTCCTGGGCCCGCGACGCGACGCGACCGTCAATGTAGGCCTCGTCCGGGACCTCCCCTGCCTCGGTTGCCCCCGCCTTCTCACGGCCCCGTTTTCCCCCCGGTTGGTAGATGCGCAGGTTCTCCTCCGTCGCGTATTTGCCCCGAACCTCGCCCGTGTCATCCAATTCAGCGGGCTCCGACCAACTCAGCGGATCCCGAAACTTTGCCGGATCATGATAGATCTTGCCGATGGCCGTCGCGTGATAGCCGTGCGCCTTGAAGAGCTGGGGCAGGGTTATCGTATCCGGATTACGGGCACGGAAGGTCGTCTGTAAATCCCAGACGCGGAGGTCGTCCGGCGTCCGGCCGGTCATCATCGAGGCGCGGGACGGATTGCAAACTGATATCTGACAATACGCCCGGTCAAAGCGGGTCGAGCGCTCCGCGAGGCGGTCGATGTTAGGCGTCACCGCCAACGGGTCTCCAAAACAGCCCAAGTTGGTGCGCAAGTCGTCGACCATGACCAACAACACGTTGGGACGAGGCAGGGCCTCGGCTTTGGCCCCGGCGGCACTGGCCACCAGCGCGCAGGCGGCCACCGAGATCTTCAAGCAGGCGCGGGAAAGTGACATCGGGAATAAAGACGGAAGCATAAACCAGGAAGCGGCGATGGCGTCGCGTCCCCAATCGGTGAGCAATAGTCCATACCGCCAAAATCCAAACCCCCGAACACTGGAACGCCGCCCAGACCAGCTTACCCGCGCTACCCTCTCAAGGCCAAGCGTCCGCCACGCTCCAGGATGGCGGGCGAGGCCTTGTTCAAAGGACCCGGCTCCACTACCTCGCGTCGCTGCGGCGGAGGACGCGTTGCAGCAGGATAAACCCCAGCAGAAGCAGCCCTACCGCGATGCGGATCCACCACGAACTCAGGCGACCGTCGAAAAGCAAGGCCGTCTGAATCGTGCCGAAAACCAACAGACCAAGCAAGGTGCCGACCATGTGGCCGCGCCCGCCCGCCAGCAGCGTTCCGCCGATTACCACCACCGCAATCGCATCGAGCTCAAGTCCGATCCCGGTGCTGGGGTTGCCCGAGCCGGTATAAATTGTCGCGACCAGGCCGGCCACCGCCGCCAGTGCGCCGTTGAGCGTATAGGCGAGCACTTTGGTCGTTCCCACCGGCAAACCCATCAATACGGCCGAATTTTCGTTGCCACCCACCGCGAGCAGGTTGCGGCCGAAGCGCGTGTAGTGGGCGATCACATACCCGAGCAGCAGGACGATCACCACCGCCAGTGCCGTCGCGGGCCAACGCATCGCGCCGAGCACGATCTCGAAACGCGACAGCGCCTCGTAGAACGGATGCGTGATGCCCGTTGATTCCGTGCTGATCCAGAACGCTCCGCCGCGCGCCAAGAACATGCCGGCCAGCGTGATCAAAAAGGCGGGCAACCCAAACGCGTGGATAACCAATCCCATGCCCGCGCCGAGAGCCGCGCCGATCCCCACCGCCGCCGCCCCCGCCACCAGCGGCGACACGCCTTGGTGAATCAGCGTCGCCGTGAAGATGGAGGTGAAGCCCACCACCGCGCCCACCGACAAATCGATCCCTCCGGTAAAAATCACCAGCGTCATGCCTACCGCCACGATGCCGAGCACGGCGTTGTCGGAAAACAGATTCACCACCACGCGCGTCGAGAAGAAGCCGTCGTAAAGAAGCCCGGCGACTACGAAGAGCAGCAAAAAGATCCCGCCGGTCGCGAAAAGTGGTCCGGCTTGGCGCAAACGAGGGCTCACCGTCATCGGGCGCCTCCTTTCGGGTTGATCAGACCACGCGCCCAACGGCGGGCGTGGTCCGACTGCAGGAGGCACACCACGAGGATCAAAATCGCCTTGGGCACCGGCGCGACCGCCGGCGGCACCCCGAGGTTATACATCGTCGTCGTCAGGGTTTGCAGCAGGACCGCCCCGACGAACGCCCCCAGCAGCAGGAAGCGTCCCCCGGTCAGAGCCGTGCCACCCACCACCACTGCGAAGATCGCGTCGAGCTCCATGTTTTCGCCCATGCGATAGGAATCGGCCGCGCGGATATTGGCCGCGGCCATGAGCCCCGCGAGCCCGGCGCAAAACCCGGCAAACACGTAAACCAACCCCTTCACCCGCCCGGCCGCCAGGCCGGCAAAGCGCGCCGCGGTCTCGTTGTCGCCGACCGCTTCGATAAACAACCCCGCCGCCGTGCGGCGCAGGAATTGATGCGTCACGATCAAGAGCGCCACCGCAAGCAACGGCGCAAACGGCAGGCCCAAAACCGTGCCGTTCCCGATAAATGCAAACGCGTCACTTTTTATCACGATCACCTCACCACCCGTAATGAGCTGCGCCGCGCCGCGCCCCACCACCATCAGAATGAGCGTCGCCACGATCGGCTGGATGCCGAGGCGCGCCACGAGCACGCCGTTGGCCGCGCCCGCCAGCAGTGCGACCGCCATCGCCGCGCTCACCGCCGGCAGCATGCCCCCGCCTTGGACCAGCACCATCGCCGCCACCGCCCCCGCCACGGCCATGACCGATCCCACCGACAGGTCGACGCCCCCCGTGGCGATGACCAGCGTCATGCCGAGCGCAAGCACGATCCCGCGCGCGCCTTGGTTGAAAATATCCACCGGCAGTCCGTAAAGCCGCCCGTCGAGCAGGGTGATTTTCAGAAAACCCGGATCAAGGATCAGGTTGAGGAGCACGAGCGCGAGCAGCCCAAAGACCGGCCACCACACCGGCGATAGCGAACGACCTTGCCGGGCGCTCACGCATCACCTCCCGCTTCACCATTCGTGCCCGCCATCGCCCGCATCAACGCCGCCGGCTCGATGGCCTCGCCCTCCAGCGCCGCCGCGCGCCGCCGTTCGCGCAACACCACCACGCGGGTGCTCGTGCGCACGATCTCCTCGATCTCGGAGGAGATGAGCAACACCGCCAACCCGTCCGCTCGCAGGCGCCCGATCAGCGCCTCGATCTCCGCCCGCGCCCCGATGTCGATACCGCGGGTCGGCTCGTCCAAGATGATCAGCTCCGGCTTCGTCGCGAGCCAGCGCGCCAACAGCACCTTCTGCTGGTTGCCGCCCGAGAGGTTCTTGATCGGCGTCTCGGCCTCGGGCGTTTTGATGCGCAACGCCTTGATGTAACGATCGCACAACGCCGCCTGCTCGGCACGTGTCACCGTTTTCCAAATACCCTGCTTGCCCTGCAGCGCGAGAATCAGGTTTTCCCGCACCGAGAGGTTGGGCAAAATGCCCTCGGCTTTCCGGTCTTCGGAGCAGAAGGCCAAGCCCAGCCGCACGGCCTCGCGCGCCGACTTCATCCGCACGGCGGTTCCTTTCACGTGCAGCGTGCCGGCGTCCGCCCGGTCGATCCCGAAGAGCAGGCGCGCGGTCTCCGTGCGACCCGAGCCCAGCAAACCGGCCAAGCCCGTCACCTCACCGCGCCGCAAGGCCAGGTTCAACGGTTGCAGCGCGCCGGCCCGCGCCAGTCCGCTCGCTTCGACTACGGCCGGCGCCGCGTCATCGGGGCGCGGCAGATCCGCGTCGCGCCCGGCCACGTCGTTGACCGCCCGACCGATCATTTTGCCCACCAGGTCCAAGCGAGGGAGCTCGGCGGTGCGGTATTCACCGACCAAGGCGCCGTTGCGCAGCACCGTGATGCGATCCGTGACCGCGTAAACCTGATCGAGAAAATGCGTCACAAACACGATGCCCAGTCCCTGCTCCCGCAGGCGACGCATCACCGCAAACAGTTCCGCCACTTCGTGTTCATCGAGACTCGCGGTCGGCTCGTCGAGGATGAGCAGGCGGGCGTTCAGGTCGAGGGCGCGGGCGATGGCCACCATCTGCTGCAAGGCGACCGAAAGCGTCCCGAGTTCCACGTCGACATCGATCTTCAGGCCGAGCCGCGCGAGGGCCGCCCGCGCTTGTTGCCGCACCGCCGACCAGCGGATGAAACCGCCGCGACCGGGTTGGCGGCCGAGCATCACGTTCTCCGCGACCGAGAGCGCCGGCAACAAATTGACCTCTTGGTAAACCGTGCTGATGCCGAGGCGTTCGGCCTCCTTCGGCGAGCGCGGACGCACCGCGTCTCCGCCGAAACGCATCGTGCCTTCGTCGGCCGCGTAGACGCCGGTGAGCACCTTGATGAGCGTCGATTTTCCCGCCCCGTTCTCTCCCAGTAACGCATGGATCTCGCCCGCGCGCACGTCGAGGTCGACGCCGTCGAGTGCCTTCACTCCCGGGAAACGTTTGCCGATGCCCCGCAGGCAAAGCAAGGGAGCGGAAGCCGCCGTGGTGACCATGAATCGACTCTGCTAGGCCGCGTAACCGGCGACTCAATACTGCCGCTCGCCGATGCGCGCAGCCGCGTTGGACGCATCGAACAGCTCGTCCACGTTGTAGCTGGACCGCGGCACGCTCTCGCCCGCCTGGATCTTGGCGATCGTATCGTAAATCTTCGGACCGAAGAGCGGGTTGCACTCCACGACCACATTGATCTTGCCATCGACCACAGCCTGCACGCCTTCGCGAATCGCATCAATGGACACGACCATGATGTCGGTGCCCGGTTTCAGGCCGGCTTCTTCAATGGCCTGAATGGCGCCGAGCGCCATGTCGTCGTTGTGCGCGTAAACGATCTGGATGGCGGAGCCGTGTTTCTTGAGAAACGCCTCCATGACCTCTTTGCCGCCGGAACGACGGAAATCGCCGCTCTGCGAATCGATGATCGCAAATGCCGGCGCTTTGGCGATCGCGTCGGCGAAGGCCTTGCGGCGTTCGTTGGCGGCCGCGGATCCCGGCGTCCCCTGCAGCTCGACGATCCGCGTGCGGTCCCCGGCGTGCTTGATCAGCCAGTCCGCCGCCATCTCGCCCTCTTTGTAAAAGTCCGAACCCACGAAGCAGGTGTAAAGCGACTCGTCATCCGTCTGGACTTTGCGGTCCATGATCACGACGGGAATGCCCGCGCGCTTCGCCTCGCGCAGCACCGGCTCCCACCCCGTCTCGACGATCGGCGCGAGCACGATGGCGTCGACGCCCTGCGTCACAAATGAGCGCAGCGCCCGGATCTGGTTCTCCTGCTTGCCCTGGCCATCGGCAAATTTCAGCTCGATGCCGCGCTTCGCCGCCTCGTCCTTCATCGACGTGGTGTTGGCTGCGCGCCACGCGCTCTCCGCGCCCGTCTGGGCAAAACCGACCACCAGATGATCGCCGGTCGATTTGGCGCCCTCACCCGACCCGCCGCAACCGACGAGCCACAGCGAGGCCGAGACAACCAGAACTCCAAGAAATCGGGGGGTAAAACGCATGATGTGTAAGGGGGAAGCAGACCTGTAACCTAGCGACGAAAGAGCCAATCAACGCCGCCGAACCGGCGCGGGGAAATTTTTCCATTACGGTTAGGCAACTCCAGCGTGGTGCAAGGCGGTTCGCTGTCACGACGCGTCCCTTCGGACGGTTCGGCAACTCCTACTCCGCCCGCAACGCGATCATCGGATCCACCTTCGTCGCCCGCCGCGCCGGCACCAACATCGCCAACAGCGCCACCACCGTGAGCAGCACCGCCACCGTGAGGTAGGTCAGCGGATCACGCGGACTGATGCCGAACAGCACCGTGCGAATCGCCTCGCCGCCCACCGTCGCACCAATCAACGCCAACCCCAGACCGAGCCCCAGCCCGAGGGCGAGTTGCGTGCCGCCTTGCTTGAAAACCAACGCCAACACCCGCCGGCGATCCGCGCCGAGCGCCATGCGAATTCCAAACTCCTGCAGACGTTGGTTCACGGAAAACGACATGATGCCATAAAGGCCGACGGAGGCCAAAATCACCGCCACAATCCCGAACGCGCCAAACATCGTCGCGATGAAGCGGTTTTGGGTCAGGAACCCCGCCAACGCTTCCTCGGGCGTCAGGAAATAGTAGAGCGGCAGGTTCGGGTCCACCCGGCTCGTCGCCGCCTGCACCGCCGCGCTGAGCGCCTGGGGCCGTTGTCCGCCCCGCGGGCGCACGATGATCGTGGAAAAATTGAGCGGCTGCGACTCCTCCGGCACCGGCCCGAGGGCCGACGCGTAAAACGGCACGAAAAAGCCCGCCCCGTCGCTGTCGCGATCCAGCGGTCCCTGCATGCGCACGTCGCCCGTCACCCCGATAATCCGGCGCCACGGCCCCGGCACCTGCCCGGTGGGCAGGATCGTGCGGAAACGGCGGCCCAAGGGGCTCTCGCGCCCGAAATGGATCCGCGCAAACGCCGCGTTCACCACCGCCACGGGATCGCGTTGATCGTTGTCCAAATCCGTAAACTCCCGCCCTTCACGCAACTTCACGCCGAGCACGTCGAGATAACCCGGGGAGATGTTCTCGTATTGCGCCACCGGCCGGTCGCTGTCCCGCGGATACTGCCGCCCCTCGATCTCGATTCGGCCGCTCGATGAGAGCGACATGCGGTTCCGGCTCGTGAGCGCGGCGTATTCAAACTGGGGCGACGCGCGCAGCGACTGCAGCAGGCCGTCGTAAAACAGACGCCGATCCGTCGCCGTCGGGTAGTCGGCTTTCATCAACCCGAGCCGTGCACTCAAGATCGAGGTGGTGTCGTAGCCGTAGTCGAGCGTCTGCTGGCGCTGGATGGATTGCAGTTGCAGCAACGCGCCGATCAACAGCACGGAGGTAACCAGGATCTGAAACACGACCAGCCCGCGCGTGATCACGCCCACCGTCCGGCCGGTATTGCCGCGACCGGATTCCTTCAGGACCTGGGCGGTCGTCGTGCGCGACGCCAGCCACGCCGGCACAAATCCGGCCACCAAAGCGGCCAAGATCGTGATCAGGACCACGAACGCCAGCACGTGCAGATCGATCGAAAACACCATCCAGCCCGGCAAGGGGTTCGTGAGGTTCGCCTTCGCGAAGTTGAGGTAATCCGTGAGGTAAAATGCCAGCGCGACGCCGATCATCGCCCCGAGGGCCGAGATCAGCAGGCTCTCGGTGAGCATCTGGCGAATCAGCCGCCAGCGCGACGCGCCGAGGGCCGAGCGGATCGCGAGCTCCTTGCCGCGCAACGTCGCGCGGGCGAACTGCATGTTCATCACATTGACGCAGGCGATGAGCAGCACCCCCGCGCAAAAGCCCAACATCGTAAACAACAGCGTCGGAAGTTGCGCCCCGGTAAACACCTCGATCAGCGGCAGCACGTAGCCCAGCGTGTAGGCGCGATTGCTGTCGGGAAAGTCGCGGGCAAATTGCTGCGCGAGCGCCGTCACATCGGCCTCGGCTTGGTCCAGGCTTACCCCCGGCTTCAAGCGCGCCACGATGGAAATAAAGTTCGCCGCCCGGTCGTTGCGCGGCCGCACCGGATACTCGGCGTTGAACGGGATCCAGACGTGCTCGTAACTCGGAAACGCAAACGTGCGCGGCATCACTCCAATCACCGTGCCAACGCGTCCGTTGATCCGCACCGGTCGGCCGATCACGCTCGGATCCGCGCCAAAGTCACTGCGCCACAAGGCGTCACTCAACATCACCGCTTCATCCACGCCGGGGCGGTCATCTTCGGGCAGGAAATCGCGGCCCAAGGCCGGCGCCACCCCCAGCACGCGGAAAAAGTCCCACGGCACATAACCGCCCTGAAGGCGCCGCGGCAGGTCCTGGTAGGTGAGGTTGACGGTGGTGTTGCCCAGGTAACCGGTCATCGCCTCGAACGAGCGCGCCTGCGCCTTGAGATCGACAAAATCGGCCGTGGTCGTGCGCGATTGATAGGCGGTGGGCGTGAAGCTGACCGGGTCCACCAGTTGCACGCTCACCAGTCGGTCGGCGTCCCGAAACGAGAAGCCGCGCAGCAGCACACCGTTGACGACCGCGTATTGGGTCGTGACGGCGCAGATGCCGATCGCGAGCACGGACACCGCCAGAAAGCAGAAGCCCTTCTCCTTGAAGAGAACCCTCAGCCCGATCCGAACATCCTGTAACAACGTATCAAACCACATAACAAAGACCTCTTTGAAAGCAGCCGGCGTCCCGTCTGGCGAGGGTCGCCTGATATATCGAAAGGCATGCGCCGGGTCGTCGACGCGAGCAGACTAACGCCTCGCGGGCGCGGTCAACCGGGCTGCCATGGCCTCGGCCATCCGCCGTCCTTCGGTCAGCATCCCGGCCGAGCCGATATGTTCGCGATCGTGCGGATAGGGCGTATCGGGATCGTCGGCCCGGCGGGGCAGATCATCGGTGTCGATCATACACGCGCCGCGAATCGCGCGGAGATCGCCCGAGGCTGCGTCGCAATCGCGCTGTGCCTGCCGCACCGTGTCGCGCGCTTCACCTTTTTCCTCCGGTCGAGTGATGAGCGCATAGACGAAAGGCATCGCCGGCACGTGAAACTGCGCCCGCACCCGCGCCACGAAATGGGCAAGGTTTACGGCGTAGTTGTCGGCCGCCGCACCGCCCGCGTCGGCGTCCGCTTCGCCTTGATGCCAGATCATGCCTTTGATCACCGGCTCGTCACCGCAGGCGCGCAACGCCGCCAGGCCGCCTTCCACGGTGGTGACAAAAATCGCGTATTGCTCTCCCCAGTCGGAGCGGTCCGCCCCGCTCGCCCCTGGGGACCATTGCGCAAAGAGACTGGTGCCGGAGTGCGCGTGTTTGATGAGGGCAATCCGTACCTCGGGTCGCAACGCCTGCAAGCGGTTGCCAAAACTCAACTCCGGCCCGAAACGATCCGGCGACTCCGCCGCAGGGGCGAGCGCGTGCCACGTGTCAGGCGCTCCCACGCCATTCAAATGCGGCGCTCCCGAATGATAAATCCCCACCGTGGGAAGGGGCGCGAAATCAGGTGGCAGGTTTTTCACGTAGCCTTGACCGGTGGCGTTGGACTGGCCGCCGATCAGATAGACCTCCACCGACGCGGCCCGCGTCATCGTCCCGGCCAGCGCGCCCCAGGCAAGCACGGCCCGTCCCCAGACGTTCCGCCATCGCAGGCCAACGTTCAGCGGAGCCGTCATGATTGCGGCGGGTTGCCGTCGGCCGGATTCACCGGCGAATTCATGCGCAGGCCCTCGATTTTCAACGTGAACGGCAACGTCCGCAACGCCCGAGCGGGCAATGTCGCGCGCAGACCACCCGCATCCCGCGTGAAGGCCAATGCTTCACCGCCGAGCAACGTGACGCGCGTCACCTCCCCCTCCACCGCCCCACCCGCCGCCAGCGCCGCCAACGTCAACGTCGCCGCAGTCTCGTTCGCCGGGTGAATCACGATCGCGTAAAGCGCCTCCCCTTTCACCGTGTAGCGCACCTCCGGGCCCTGGGAATCAGGGTCATCGCGGTCCTGAAACCGGATCCAGTTGTGCGTGCCGTAGATGGCCTCGCCGTTGACCCGCAACCAATCCCCCACGCCAAGCAGCGTCGCCTGTTGCTCCGGTGGAATCGTGCCGTCGGCCTTCGGCGAGAGGTTCAGCAGCAACGTGCCGTTTTTACTCACGGTGTCCGCGAGCGCCTCGATGATGTCGGCCGGATCGGACACCGTCATGTCGCTCGTATAACCCCACGTCGATCCGATCGGGTGATCGACCTGCCAGGCGCCGGGCCGAATCCCACTCGGTGAACGCGTGCCGATCTTCTCGAAATCGATGATCGAGCCAATGGTTTCGAGGTTGTTCCCACCCGGCGCATAAGCCGCTTTCTTCGTGCTGATCGAGACGGCCTGCCCCCACTCAGCCGCACGGTTGTAATAGTAGGCCGCGATCTGGAGCTTCAACGGATCAAGGTAACGTTGGTCCACGCCGTTATCGAACCACAACATGTCGGGCCGGTATTTTTCGATGAGCTCGACATTGCGTTCAAACCAATCGACGAGGAAGCGCTCCGCGGCGGCGTCGCTGCGGTCGGCCACGTTATAGAAGTCGGCCCACTTCGGGTCATAGAGGTCGGCTTGCTTGGCCTTGAGGTCGGCGGCGAGCTCCGGCGACGGGTTGATGAACTGGAAATTTTCGATGCCATGATTGGACACCCCGAACTTCAGGCCCCGCGCGCGGACGGCCTGCGCGAGTTCACCGATCAGGTCGCGGTGCGGTCCCATCGCCTTTGCATTGAACGGCGTCACCGCACTGTCCCAAAGCGCGAAATTGTCGTGATGCTGCGCCGTCGGCACGACGAAGCGCGCGCCGGATTTTTCAAAAAGACCGGCCCAAGCCGACGCATCGAACTTATCCGCCGTGAACAACGGGATGAAGTCTTTGTAGCCAAACGTGTCCGGCGCGCCGAAATGCTCGGTATGCCAGTCCAGCATCGGGCCATACATATGCTTCTCATACCATTCGTTGTGGTGCGCGGGCACCGCGTAGAGTCCCCAGTGCATGAAGAGTCCGAACTTCGCCCGGTAAAACCAATCCGGCACCTTGTAGTTAGATTTCAACGACGCCCAGGTGGGCTCGAACGGTCCGGACGGCAATGTCGCGGGGATTTGCGCCACCGCCGCCTCCACGACTTCAAGCCGCGTTTCGGGTGCCATGTCGTAGCCCGGTGAATTGCCGCCGGCCGCCATGCGATTGGGCGCCGGTTCGGGGGAGGCCGGCGCCGCCACGGCGCCGGCAAACGTTGCGCCGCACGCAAACATCACGACGCGGGTAGTCAGGTTGAATCGGTTGGTCATAAAAGGAGGGTAACGAGGGCGGCTCAGGCCGATGAACGGCGGTCCAAACGCGTGCACAGAAAACCGTAGGCGGCGATCACGACGAAACAGGCCGCCGGCAAAAAGAACGACACCCGCACCGACTCGAGCGCCTGCCCAAACAACGTGGCGCCGGGACCATCGATCAGGCCGCCTTGCAGCCGGGGCAGAAACGCACCGCCCACGATCGCGAAAATCAGCCCGGCCGACCCGAGCTTGGCGTGATTCGGACTCAGCCCATGCAGCGCAATACCATAGATGGTGGGAAACATCAGCGACATGCAGGCGGAGACGCCGATCAGGCAGTAAAGGCCCGCCCTGCCCTGCACGAACACGGCACCGAGCGTGAGCAGCAGACCGGCGATGGCCAACAGGCCGAGCAGCAGGCCGGCGGGCAGATATTTCAGGATGAAGGTGCAGATGAAACGGCTCGCGAGAAAGATCACCATCGCGGCGATGTTGTAGTTCTGCGCCTGCGCCGCAGAGAGGCCGATAAGCGTCATCCCGTAATGAATGATGAAGGTCCAACACATGATCTGCGCCCCCACGTAAAAGGCCTGGGCGACCACACCGCCCAGGTAATGAAAACTGGCGAGACGGCGCAGCAACTCGCCCAGACCGATGGGCGCCTCCTCCCGACCGGTGTCAGGCATTTTGGATACAGCAAAGAGCACCAGCACCAACAGCACCACCATCGCGATGACGACGTAGGGAATCATGACCGTGCCCAGATCGTGTTTCACCATCGCGAGGTGTTCGGTGGGCTGGGCCGCCGCAAAGTTTTCGAGCGAATGGGTGAGCAGGCCGTCCACTTCACTCGGCAACATATTCCGGTATTCGGGATGCGCGGCGATCTGGGCCTCGCGGAATTCGCCCACCTGC
>CAXBDS010000074.1:0-21638 GCA_963974355.1 uncultured Opitutaceae bacterium | reverse complement strand
GCCGTCGTCCCGTCGTAGACCTTCGTCGTCACCAACGTGCCCGTCACCGTCAGCGGTGCCGCGGTGATGTCCGCTGTTGGTGTTGGCGCCGTGACGGTGTAACCGGCGGCGTCAGCGCCAGTGAGCGTCAGACCCGCAACCGTCACGGCCTTGGTCGAACCGATCGTCTTATCGGCGAAGGCTCCGGTCGCGGCGCTGCTATCAAGCGTGACGGTATCCGATCCTACGATACCGACAAGCGCGGCCCCCGTGAAATCGAGCGTGGCCGTGATGGTTGCGTCGTAGACCTTGTTCGCGGCGGTGACACCGGTGACCGTGAGCGCTTGAGCCGTGATGTCGGCTGTGGTCGTCGGTTGCACGAGATCGTAATTGGTGGCATCGACGCCAGAGATCGTCAGTCCGGTAATGGTAACCGTCTTTCCGGTCGCCGGCAGTGTGTCGGCGAAGGTGCCGGCTGCGAGGCTGGCATTGAGCACCACGGTGTTACCGGTTTCGACGCCCACGAGGGTCGCAGCGGTGGTCGTTAGGGTGGCGGTCGTCGCGCCGTCGTAAGTTTTGTTGGCGGCCGTAATCCCCGTAACGGTGAGTTGCTTCGCCGTGATGTCGGCCGTGGTGGTCGGTGGCGACAGACTGTAGTTGCCCGCATCAGCACCGGTGAGCGTAAGACCGGCGACGGTGACTGTCTTGCCGGAGCCCTTGGCCGCGTCAGCGAAAGCGCCGGTCGCGGAAGAAGTGTCGAGGGTGACCACATCCCCCGTCTCAACACCAACCAGGGCCGCCGAGGTGGTTGTAAGGGTTGCCGTCGTCGTGTCGTCGTAGACTTTGTTCGCCGCCGTGATGCCCGTGACCGTGAGCGTCTTCGACGTAATCGTGGCGGTCGTCGCGGGTTGCGTCACCGTGTAGTTGCCCGCAGCCGTGCCGCCGAGCGTCAATCCGCTGATCGTGACCGCCTTGCCGCTGCCAACCGTTTTGTCGCCAAAGCTACCGGCCACGCCGGTCGTAACCGGCGTCACATCGTCGGAGCCGACGACGCCCACGAGGACGGCACCGGTGCTATTCAACGAAGCGGCCGTAGTCGCATCATAGGTTTTGTTCGCCGCGGTGATGCCTGTGACGGTCAGGTTTTTGGCCGTAATGTCTGCCGTGGTCGTCGGCGGCGTGAGCGTGTAGTTGCCCGCATCTGTGCCACTCACGCTGTATCCCGCGGTCGTGACGGTGAGGCTCGAGCCGACGCCCGGGCCAGCGAACGCACCAGTGGCTCCGCTGGCGACGAGCGTGAGGTTATCGCCAGCGATCCCCCCCGCGAGCACCGGCGTGCCGGTGAGGGTCGCGGTCGTGGTGCCATCATAGGTTTTATTCGATGCCGTAACTCCTGTGATCGTCAGGGGCGCAGGAGTGATCGCCGCGGCGACCCCGGTGGGCTGCGTCAGCGCATAATTGCCGGCTTGGGCACCGCTGAGGGCAAGACCGGTAATCGTGACGGGCTTGCTTGATCCAACCGTTTTCTCAGCAAAGGCGCCGGTCGCGGAAGCGGAGTCGAGCGTGACCGTATCGGGCGAAACAATACCTGTAAGCGCTGCGCTGGAGTAGTCAGGCGTTGCGGTGGTGGTCGCATCGTAAACCTTGTCCGCCGCAGTGACACCAGTGACCGTAAGGGTCTTGGCCGTAATCGTGGCGGCGGCGGTGGGTTGGACCAGGTCGTAGTTGCCCGCCTCGGCCCCCGAGATCGTCAGTCCGGTGATCGTGACCGTCTTGTTAGTCGCGGCACCCGCGTCGGCGAAAGCGCCGGCGGCAAGGCTGGCATTTAGCACCACGGTGTCGCCGGTTTTCACGCCGACCAGTGTCGCGCCGGAGGTGGTGAGCGTCGCGGTCGTCGCGCCGTCATAGGTCTTGGTCGCAGCCGTGATACCCGTGACCGTGAGTTGCGCTGCGGTGATGTCGGCGGTCGTCGTTGGTTGGGTTAGACTGTAGTTGCCCGCGTCGGCCCCGGTGAGCGTGAGGCCAGCGATGGTGACGGTTTTGCCGGTGCCTTTGGCCGCGCTGGCGAATGAGCCGGCCGCAAACGCAGCATCGAGGGTTACCGTATCGCCAGGCTCGATACCCACGAGAGCGGCAGAAGACGTGGTGAGGGTCGCCGTCGTCGTGTTATCATAGGGTTTGTTGGCTGCGGTGATGCCGGTGACGGTGAGTGTCTTGGCGGCAATGGAGGCCGTGGTGGTCGGTTGCGTCAGGGTGTAGTTCCCCGCGGCCGTGCCGCCGAGCGTCACTCCGCTGATCGTGACCGTCTTGCCAGTGCCGACCGTCTTGTCGGCGAAGGTGCCGGCGACGCCGGTGGTAACCGGGCTCACGTTGTCCGAGCCGACGACACCAGCGAGCGAGGCCGAGCCCGCGTTAAGCGTGGCGGCAGTGGTCGCATCGTAGGTTTTGTTCGCCGCAGTGATGCCGGTGACCGTCAAGTTCTTCGCCGTGATGTTGGCCGTCGTCGTCGGTTGCGTCAGACTGTAGTTGCTCGCGGCGGTCCCGGTGAGGCTGTAGCCTGAGGTCGTGACGGTGAGACTGGTGCCAACGTTGGCGCTGGCAAACGTGCCAACGGCGCTGCCGGAGCTGAGCGTCACGTCGTCGCTGCCGACCACTCCGATCAGGGCGGCCGTGCCCCCGAGTGTCGCGTTCGTCGCACCGTCGTAAATCTTGTTGGACGCAGTCACGCCCGTGATCGTCACGGGCTTGGCCGCGATCGTAAAACTTAGCACCGTGCCGCCGGCGTTGCCGGCTGCGTCGTTGGCGGTGACAATGTAGGTGCCCGTGGCACTGCGCGTTGTAGGGGCACCCTCAAGCGCACCGGTAGAGGTATTGAGCGTCACACCCGCCGGCAGACTGGTCTGCACCGTGTAACTGACCGCGCCGCCGCTCGCCGTCAGACTGTAGGTGGGCGCCGACCCATAGGTCAGTGACACGCTCGTCGAGCTGGTGATAACCGGCGCAGTCGTGTCGATCGTGACCGTCAGGCCGGCAGAGGCCACGGAGGTGTTGTTTGCTGCATCGGTCGCCGTCGCCGTGAGGGTATGGGCACCCTGAGCAATCACGCTGGTGGTGATCGACCAGTTGCCGCCGGTTGCCGTGGTCGATCCCAGAAGCGTTGTTCCGTCTGTATCGTAAAGTCTGACGGTCGAACCGGCTTCCGCAGTGCCGTTCAATGTCGGTGTCGTGTCTTGGGTGATATTATCCGTGTTGGAGAAACCCGAGTCCGAGGCCGATGCCAAGTCCGGCGTCGAAGGGGCCGGGGGCGCCAAGTCGTCAGTCACCGTGATTGTGAACGCCTCGGCGTAAGTCCCACCGTTGCCATCGTTGGTCTGGATACGCACGGAACGCGTGCCTGAGGCGATACCCGAGGGCGTCGTTGCGCGTAGGGCGTTACCATTAATTTTGAACGAACCGTTGTCCGTCGAACCGGCGCCAGAAACCAAGGCATAGGTATGACTGTCGCCGCTGTCCGCATCGGTGGTCGAGAGCGTGCCAACGGTCGTGTTGGCCGAGGCGGACTGGTTGAGCGTGGAGGCACTCAACGAAATATCCGTAGGAGCGGTGTTCGTAACGACGTTACCAATACGAACGACTTCACCAGCTCCAGTTGTATTGGAACTATCACCCGTCAGGATAAAGTCTCCGTTTGACGCGATCACCATCCCTTTGGTGTCGATCGGGCGAATGATCGGACGATCATTCCAGTCGTAACGTTCGATCGAGGAACCGTCGCTTTTGTTCAACTTGATGAAGGCGACAATATCGTCAGCCTCATTTCGAAGTTTGGCCGCAAGGTAGACGACGGATCCCACCGCTTGAAGATTGTAGAGCTCGTCACCGGTCGTGGAGCTGGTGGATGTGCCGGCGAGCGTGTTGGACCAAAGAATCTCGCCCGATGGGGCGTTGAGACGTTGATAGTAGACGTCAGTTCCAGTCGGAGCCGACGCCGTGGTTCGAACTGACCCCCAGCTGTAAACATCGCCACTCACATCGACGAACACCCCGCTACCCGAATCGTTGCCGTCATTGGCGCCGTTCACCAACCTGGCCCAAACTTGAGTGCCCGAGGCACCATCATAGCGGGCCGTCCCGATGTCGTTGGCACTGCCACCGGTCGAGGTGGGGCCGGCGATCAAGCCGTTGACATAGACGTCATCGGAAACGGGATCGTAGTCCAAGTAGTTCCAACGGTTAAAGCTGCCGCCATTGGGAGCGTAAGTTTTATTCCATTGGGATGCTCCGGAGGAATTATATTTCGCAATGGTGGCTTGGTTGGAATTTTCGCCTCCGACGTAAATGTTGCCCGACACATCAGTTTCCAAGGCGTAGAACTGACCATTCGTGGTGTTGCCTGTAATGGTCCACACGACCGAACCGTCACTGGAGTTTAATTTAACCATTCTCCCTTTGTTGCCGGGGTCGGCAAAAGCACCCGCCACCACGACCGTAGTCATACTGTCGCTCTCCCCGAATACGATCGCATCAGGAGAAGCGTTTGAACTCCCCGTGCCATAGACGTAGGGACTCGCCCACGCCACCGTGCCATCGGAGCCGTTAACCTTGTTCACATACCAGTATTGGTAGTTAAAGTTGTTACTGGAATTGAGCACCGACGTGGTGCCGCAAAAGTAAGTGTCTCCCGTTGCCGGATCCGCCACGATGTCCTCGACATTTTCGCTTTTCCCACCGACGTAATCAATCTCTCGAGTCCAAACGATCGAGCCATCGGTGCCAGAAATTCGCATAATGAGGAACTTCCCGTCGGCTTGGGTGTTCGATTTACCGGCAACAATGACGTCTCCGTTATTCAACGGAACCATATCCCGAGCGTAGTCGGTTTCCGCGCTGGGATTCACCACGCGAGACCAGATGAGACCGGTCGCCGCGAAGGTGGGCTGCACAAACAGCAGACTGATCAAGAAAAGCAAATTTCGAGATAACATAGGATTTGGAGTCCGAGGGATTCGTGTTGGCAGAGCCGATAGTCGGCACGCTCCCCCGCCCTCGGTTGGCAAGAGACTCGTGCGAATCCGTTGAGGTCCATCTGACTGATCATCGCATTCCTACGATGGGTTGGGTCGATCTGACTTCAGCGGTAAACCAAGGCGAGGGATCACACTTCAGCGATGATGCCTAAGGCATCATCGCTCTACTTCGAGTGTGACGTAATCCCTTCGCCGAGGATGAGCTACGGGTGGTGTTGAGTTAGGTCTCTTGCTGGTTATTAATGAGGTTATCCGTTAGGGGATTTCGTAGATTTCGATCAGGGCGGTGCCGGGGGCGGCGGTGGCCGAGCCCACGTGCGCGGTGTAGGCGCCCGGCGCGAGGGTCACCACCACGGCGGCGTCGGTGCTGGCTTCGGCCAGCTGGAACGCGCCGGTATTGGTGTTGGACGTGCTCACTTCCGCGGCGGTCGCGGCCACTTGGCCGCCGGCCACCGTCACCGGCGTCTGCCAGTTGTCGTTTTGCGCGATCAACGTGCCGGCCGAGCTGTAGAGCTTCAGCGTCGGATCCACCAGCGTGCCGTCCACCCCGTAGGCGCCCAGGCCGGGGCCTACGCCGCGCACCAGAACGCGCTTCGGCGAGTTGCCCGTCACGATGAAGCCACCGATCAGGACGCCGTCGCCGCCGGACACGGTGCCGCGCGAGGAGATGTTGATCAGCCGTTGGTATTCACTGTTGGGGTTCTCCGCCGCGTCGTAGATCTCCGCCAGGGCCACGCCGGCTTCGCCGCCGTTGATCACGTGCACCGTGTAGGGACCGGGCGCCAGGGTCGCCAGGATCGCCGCGTCGGGGCTGTCGGTCGCCAGCGGGAAGCCGCCCACGCGGTTCATCGCGGCAGTCAGGGCCGGCGTGCCGCCCCAGTTGTCGTTCTCCTGGAGCAGCGTGCCCGAGGCGTCGAAGAGGCGCAGGCGCGGATCCGCCAGCGCGTCGGTCACGCCGTAGGCCGCCAGCCCGGGGCCGATGCCCCGGATGAGCACTTGCTTTGGCGAGGTGCCGCCGATCACGAAGCCCGCAATCAGGTTACCCGTGCCTTCGGCTCGGGCGACCTTGGCCCGCGTCGACAGGTTGATCAGCCGGTCCGTGCGCAAGGTCCCGGTCGACAGGCCGGCGAAGGCGATCTGCGAACCGTCGGCCAGCGTGAGCGTGCCACTGATCGACGTGCTCTGCGGATCCACCGCGCCTTGGATGATCACGCCGTCGGACGTCGTCAGCGCGAAGCTGCCGTCGGCCGCAATCGTGCCGGCGCCGCCGGTGATCCGGTTGGGTGTGATCGCCAACACGTAGACCTTGCCCGTCGTGCCCACGATCGAGGTCGTCGTGCCGTTGGCCGAGTTCAGGGAGGACGACTCATAGAGGCCCGCGAGGGGACGTGTCGGACCGTTCGCGGGTTCCACCGTCGCGGTGAGCGTCGTGCCCAGTTCCGCGATCGTGAACGCCAGTTGCCCGTTGCGGATCGCGCCGGTGAAGGTGAACGCCAGTTCCGCGGCGCCGGTGGCTCCGCTCAGCTGGCTCGCCTTGCCCTGGCGGGTCCGCAGCGGGTTCGCCGTCAGGTCTGCCGCGCCGCCTACCGGGTCGCCGAGGAGTTGCAGGTTCAGGGCGGTGATCGTGCGATCTTCGTTCACCTGGAAGGTGAGGATGTAGAACTGGCCGTTGCCCACTTGGCCGAAGAGCGTGCCGACCGTGGAGCCTTCGGGGATGTTCACCGCGAAGGAGCTGCCGTCGCTCGCCGTGCCAAAGTAGACCAAGGGGCCCGCCTGCGTCGCTTCGAACGATTGCGAGACCGCCGCCGCCGCCGCGTAGACGTCGTTGCCCGCTTGGTCGGCGCGGATCGTCACCGTGCCGGTCGCACCGGTCATCGTGATCGTCGAGCCCGAGAGCATCGCCGGGCCGGACACCACCGTGTAGCTCACAGTCAGGCCCGAGCTCGCGGTCGCCGTCAGTTCGAAGGGCCCGTCGTTGACGCGCTTTTCGCCGATCGCGGGGAAGGTGATCGTCTGCGTGAGCTTCGTGATCGAGCCGAGGCCGATCGTCAGGTCGGCGGAGGCGGCGGTGTAGTTGTTGTCCCCCGCTTGCGTCGCCCGCAGTCCCACCGCGCTCGCCGCCGAGTTGATCGTCAGCGTCGCCCCCGAGAGCGTCGCCTCGCCCGCGATCACTTGGTAGGTCACGCCGAGGCCGGAACTGGCCGTGGCGCCCAGCGTGACCGGGGTGCGCACCGTCACCTGGCCGGGGCTCGGGAACGTGAGCGTTTGCGACGCCTGGCCGATGACCAGGGTCGCGTTCGCGCTGCCCGTGTAGTTGGCGTTGGCGCTGCTCGCGACCACCGCGTAGCTGCCCGCCGCGCTCGGCGCGGTGGTCGAGCCGTTATAGGTCAGCGTCGCCGCGATGCCGGTTGGCGTCGCCGTCACCGTGGCCGCCTTGCCCGTGCCGTCGTAGGTCGCGCTCAGGTTGCCGAGCACATAGGTCACCGTCGCGGGCGTGATCGTCCCGGTCGGCGTTGGCGCGCTCAGCGTGTAGTTGCCCGCGTCGGCTCCGCCCAGCGTCAGACCGGTGATCGTCACGGCCTTGCCCGGGCCCGCGTCCGCGTCGGCAAACACCCCCGTCGCCACCGACGCATCGAGCGTCACCGTATCCGTCGACTGGATCCCCACCAGCGTCGCGCCCGCGAAGTCCAGCGTCGCCGCCGTCGTCCCGTCGTAGACCTTCGTCGTCACCAACGTGCCCGTCACCGTCAGCGCTTTGGCCGTAATCGAAGCCGTCAGGGTCGTGGGGAAGACCAGCGTGTAGTTGCCCGCATCGGCGCCAGCCAACGTCGCGCCGGCCAGGGTCACGGCCTTGCCCGCGCCCACCGCCTTGTCCGCAAAGTTCGCGGTCGCCCCGGCTTGGTTCAACGTCACGGTATCGTCGCCTTGGATACCCACCAGCGCCAGGCCGGCGCTATCGATCACGACCGTGGTGGTCGCGTCGTAGGTTTTGTCCTGCGCCACCAAGCCGGTGAGGGTGATCGTAGCGGCGGTGATGTCCGCCGTGGTCGTGGGCTGGATCAGCGCATAGTTGCCGGCATCGGCACCCGAGATCGTCAGGCCGGCGAGGGTCACCGTTTTGCCCGCGCCAATGAAAGCATCGGCGAAGGTGGCGGTGGCGAGGCTGGTGTTGAGCACGACCGTATCGCCGGTCTCCACCCCGGTGAGGGTCGCAGCGGTCACGTTGGCGGTCGCGGTCGCGGTGTCGTCGTAGGTTTTGTTCGCGGCGGTGACGCCGGTGACCGTGAGTTCCTTCTTGGTGATGTTCGCCGTCGTGGTGGGCGCCGTGATGCTGTAGTTGCCGGCGGCGGTGCCGGTGAGGGCGAGGCCAGTGACGGTCACGGTTTTGTCTTCTCCGATGTTTTGATCGGCGAAGGTCCCGACCGCGTTGGTGGTATCGAGGACGGCGTCATCACTTCCGATTACACCGACAAGCACGGCGGCGGTGACATCGAGCGTGGCGGTGGTCGTTTTGTCGAAGGGCTTGCTGGCCGCGGTGATGCCCGTGACGGTGAGAGCTTTTGTCGTGATCGAAGCCGTGGTGGTCGGCTGGGTCACGGTATAGTTGCCGGCGGCTGAGCCGGTGAGCGAGATGCCGGTGACGGTGACGAGCTTGCCGGTGGCGACCTGGGCGTCGGCGAAGGTGCCGGCCGCCGAGGCGGTGTCGACCGCAACAGTATCCGAACCAACAATACCACTCAGCGCGGCGCTCGCGACATTGAGGGTCGCGGCGGTGGTCGCGTCGTAGGTTTTGTTCGCCGCGGTGACGCCCGTGACGGTCAGGGTCTTGGCCGTGATGGACGCGGTGGCGGTGGGTTGCGTGAGCGTGTAGTTGCCCGCATCTGCGCCCGTGAGGGTGAGGCCGGTGATCGTAACGATCTTGGCCGCGCCGACGGTGGCGGTGGCGAAGGTCGCGCTGGCCGCACCGCTGTTGAGCGTCACGGTATCGGAACCGAGCACGGTCACGAGGTTGGCCGAGCTGAAACCGGGCGTCGCGGTGGTCGCGCCGTCGTAGGTTTTGTTCGCGACGGTGGTGCCGGTAACCGTGAGGGTCGCGGGCGTGATGTCCGCCGTGGTGGTCGGCTGCGTGAGCGTGTAGTTGCCGGCATCGGCACCGGCGAGGGCGAGCCCGGCGAACGTCACGGTCTTGCCGGTGCCGATGTTCTTATCCGCAAAGGCCGCCGTGGCCGAGCCACCGTTGATCGTCACAACGTCGGCGCCGAGAACGCCGACGGGCGTCGCACCGGCAGTGGTGGGCGTCGCCGTGGTGGTCGCGTCGTAGGTCTTGTTGGCCGCAGTCGCACCGGTGGCCGTAAGGCTGGCGGCGGTGATGTTGGCGGTGAGTCCGGTGGGTTGCGACACGGTGTAATTGCCCGCGGCGGTGCCGCTGAGCGTCACACCGGTGATCGTGACGGCCTTGCCGGTGGCTACAGTTTTATCGGCGAAGGCGCCAGTCGCGCCGGTCGCATTGGCCGCAACATCGTCCGAGCCGACTTTACCGACAACGGTGGCCGTGCCGGTGAGGGTGGCCGTGGTTGTGGCGTCGTAAGTTTTATTCGATGCGGCGAGACCCGTGACGGTCAGGTTTTTGGGCGTGATCGCGGCGGTGGTGGTCGGCTGCGTGAGCGTGTAGTTGGCGGCATCCGTGCCGCCGATCGTGAGGCCGGTGAGCGTCACGGTCTTGCCGGAGCCGACTTGCGCATCGGCGAAGTTCGCCGTCGCCGAACTGGTGGTGAGCGTGACCGTATCGGCGCCAATCACCCCGGTAAGCGAAGCCGAACCGAAAGCGGGGGTCGCCGTGGTGGCACCGTCATAGGTTTTGTCGGAGGCGGTCACGCCGGAGACCGTGAGGGGGGCGGCCGTGATCGTGGCGGTAGTCGTGGGTTGCGTCACCGCGTAGTTGCCGGCCGCGCTGCCCGTGAGGGTGATGCCGCTGATCGTGACCGTCTTGCCGGCGGCGACCGTCTTGTCGGCGAAGGCGCCGGCAGCCGAGGCGGTGTCTGCCGAAACGGTATCCGATCCGACGATACCAACAAGGACGGCCCCTGTCGTGTTCAAGGTCGCGCCGGTGGTCCCGTCGTAGGCTTTGTTCGCCGCAGTGATGCCGGTCACGGTGAGCGCTTTCGCGGTAATCGACGCGGCAAGGGTCGGTTGAGTGAGTGTATAGTTAACCGCATCGGTGCCGCTCAGGCTGTAACCCGAGGTGGTCACCGTGAGGCCACCGCCCGCATTGGCCGTGGCGAATGTCCCGGTGGCGCTGCCGCTGTTGAGCGTTAGGTCGTCACCGCTGATCGCACCCGAGAGGGCGGCCGAGCCGGTGAGCGCGGCCGCGGTCGTGCCGTCGTAGGCTTTGTTGGACGCGGTCACGCCGGTGATCGTAAGGGCCGCCGGAGTGATGGCGGCGGTGAGGCCGGTGGGTTGGGTGAGCGTGTAGTTGGCGCCTTGCGCACCCGAAAGTGCCAGGCCGGATACAGTGACGGCGAGGCCGTCGGCGACATGTTCATCCGCAAAGGTTGCGGTGACACCGGTCGCGTCGAGGGTGACCGTATCGCCCGACTCTACCCCGCCAAAGCTGTAGCCGGCGGTGGTGAGCGTCGCCGTGGTCGTCGAGTCGTAGGTCTTCGCGTTCGCCGAAATCCCACTGACCGTAATTGTCTTGGCCGAGATCGTCACGGTGAGGGCACTACTGTCGGTGTTTCCGGCCGCATCGCTCGCCGTAATCGTGGCGTTGAACGTGCCGGTCGCCGTGGCCGCGCCTTCGAAGGCGCCGGTGGAGGGGTTGACCGTGACTCCGGCCGGCAAGCCGCTGCCGCCAAAGGTCGTCGCCGAACCGGTGGCCACGATGGTGTAGGCCGGCAGACCCCGGTAGGCCGCGCTGGTCGTGGCGCCGCTGGTGATCACGGGCGCGGTCGTGTCGATCGTGATGGTCAGGGAGCTGTTCGCGGTCGAGTTGTTGCCCGCCGCATCCGTCGCCAAGATGAAGAACATGTGCGTGTTCGCGGCCAGCGCGCTGCCGGGCGTAAAGCTCCAGCTGCCTGAGCCGTCCGCCGTGGTGGTGCCAATCAGACCCGCAACGCTCGAGGTCACCGTGACCGTGGCGTTGGCTTCCGCCGTGCCCGTGATGGTGGGCGTGGTATCGTTCGTGATGCGGTCCGAGTTGGACGAACCCGTGTCCGAGGCTGACGCCAGCGCCACGGCCGCCGGGCTCGCCGGCGCCGCCGTGTCGATCGTGATCATCAGGCTGCCCGATGCGGCGGAGGTGTTCGTGCCATCCGAGGCGACGGCTTTGACCGTGTAAGCCCCGGGCGTCAGCGCGGAGAATGGCGTCAACGAGTAGGCGCCGGCGACGGCATTACCGATGGCGATGACCGTATCGGTGCCATTGTCGAAGGCGTCGTTCGTGTTCATGTCCACGAAGATCGTCACGAGGGTGCCGGTGTCGGCGGTGCCGCTGAACGTGGGCGTGGTGTCACTCGTAATGTTGTCGGTGTTGGAGCCACCCGTGTCGGAACCGGCCATGAGGTCGGGCGTGGACGGCACCGGGGGAGCCACGGTATCGCCGCTAACGGTGACGCCATTGCCCGTGAGGTCGGCGATGGTGACGACGGCTTCGGCGCCGGCGGCCCAATCTTCGGCGGCGGCGAGGTTATAGGTCACACCCGCGGAGGAACTCGTGCCGTTTTTATTGAGCCGCGTCGCCAAGGCGGTCTGGTCGGTGCTATTCAATGTAACCGAGAAGGACGTGCCTGAGGTGATTTCGACGCTCGTCGTGGTGAGTGCATAAGCGGTCGAGTCGCCGCTGAGCGTGAGCTTCGATACGTCGATGTCGTTGTTTGCCCCCGCGCGTTTGAGGAGGTTCGTGCCGGTGACCGTGAGGACGCCGGTCGTGGCGTTGTAGGTGGCAGTCGTGACCGTCGGCGTGGCCACGTTGCTCACGGTGATGCCGTTGCCGGTCGTGTCCGAAGTATCGCCCGAGGTCACGGCTGCATTCCAATCGTCGGTCGCCGCGAGGTTGTAAGTCGTCGCCCCGGTGGAGGTGGTGCCGTTCTTGTTGAATATCTGGTTTAAGGCCGACCTGTCGGTGGCGCTAAGCGTCACCGTGACGCTGGTCGATGAGGTAATTTCCACGTCGGCCGTGTCGGTCAAGGTGTAGGTCGCGCCGCCTTCGCCGGTCAGGGTGAGCTTCGAGGCAACCACGTCGTTGGCCGCACCACTCTTGGCCTGCAGGTTGGATCCGGTGATGACCAGCGCTCCCGTCGAGGCATCGTAGGTCGCGGAAGTAATCGCCGGACTCGAGGCCACCGCCGCCGGGATAAAGACAATGGTGTCAAAACCGGGGCTCGAGGGATTGGGCGTGCCACCACTGGAATCGATGGTCACGGTAAACGCGGAAACGTTGGACCAGTTGAGATTGACGGTGCCGTATTGCCCCACACTACCGCCGGCAGCCGGAGTGAACGAAGAATAGGGAACCGATACGGTGGAGTTGGCCCCAGATCCACTGGTCGGAGTAAAGACATAGTTTGCCCCAGTGGTCACATAACTGGGCCCGCCCGCCTCGAAAAAGACCAAGGACTTAAGATCGATTTCGCCAGAAAAACTGACGGTGATCGTCGAAGCGTTTTCCGAGTTCAGGTAGGCAAGCTTTGCGGTGGAGCCGAGCGATCCACCCGCGTCCAGCACCGACCATGCGTTCGCCCCGATATTGTCGGTTAGTGTGATCGTGATACCGGAGACCGTCTGGCTAACCGATGGCTGGTCGCTGCCAGCCGTCGAGGATTCGAAATCGAACGTCTGACTGGCGGCGCCTGTGCCCGTGCCTTGAATACTGAAATTGAAGGGGTTCTCGTCGCTGTCGTCGTTGGCGATGGATAGTGCGGCGGTGCGGACGCCGGATGCGGACGGGTCGAACTGAACCGTAAACGTCGTCGTGCCGCTGGCTGCCACGGGAGAGGAGGGTTGGCTCGTGACCGTGAAGTCGGCCGCATTCGTGCCAGAAACCGTCACCTTGGGCGTGCCCGAAAGGGTCAACGCCCCGAGACCACTGTTGGTGATGGTGAAGGTGCGCGAAACCGTGCCGGTGAAGGTCGCCTGACTACCGAAGTCGGTGTGATCGGTGCTCGAGGGCGTGCTGTCGCCGTCGGCAATATCGACGCTGTTGCCCGTGACCGCGATCTCGGGGGAGGCAGCGGACGCTTGTTTAACATTGAAGGCAATCTGGATGAGGGCCGTTCCGTTTTGGTTCCAATCCATCGTCACCGAAGGGGCTCCGCGCTTAAAACTCATCAAGTAAGTGCCATAGCCCGTGCTCAGGGCGGATCGCGCATAATGGGTGAGTCCGCGGGTCGAGGCCGGAGTGACCGTGGCCGCGCCGGCGGAGCGGTAGACGTCCATCATATCGACCACCAGATCACCCACGGCACTGGTTACGGTCAGACTCTGAGGGTTGGCCGAACCGGCTTGCTTCAGCGCCCCGATCACCGGCGTCGATTGATTGGCGCCGCTGAACGCCATAGCCCCGATAAACTGGATGTTGCCCGCGCCGCTATGGGTCACGGTGATGTTGCCGGTGGTCGCAGAAGCAGAGCTGCCCAAGGCGAGCGACCAGATCGAATCCACGGCGGTGCCGTCGTTTTGCTCCGCCTCCTGGGTCATCGCCGTGCCGCCAAATGAAACCCCCGTGATATCCGTCGAGCCCGAATTCCCGGCGGATACGATGAGCACCCGATCATTCCCGGCGGGCACGGTGTAGGTCTCCAATACCAAGTCCCCGGCGCGAAGCGACGTGCGCGGGCTACCGATCAACTTAACCCCGGTCGCGGGATCCGGAGCAACCGTCAGCGACGTGATCGTTTGCGCCGTCGAATACTGGGTGGTATCATTGCTGTCCCAGTTCGCCGGATTGTTTAGGGCATAGAGCAGCTCCGTGCGGGTTCCCGTGGTGGGAGCCGTGAGCTTGTAGCGCATGTTGTCCTGCTCGCCATAGAGCGTCAGATCCGGCGTCACATTCACTTGATATCCCGGATAAGGAAAAACCGAAATGGCTGTAGCGCCGTTAGTAAGGCCCGGAGGAAGAGCGGAATCAGAGGTGGTGTTCCAAGAACCGGCTGCATTCGGATTCTCGATCCGCCACGTCGTGATTGGTTCGTAGAAACTCGAAGGTTGGTTGCCCGATTGATCAACCCCACCCCAATTCAAATCAGAACTAATGCCCCCCACAAAGTTCGGGGCGGCAGGCGCCGCACCGGTGCTACTCGTGTAAGCCAAAAGATTATCGCTCGGACCAATGTTGAAGCCCGAATAGCCCGACGCGAATGCCAAAGTCCCGCCCCCACCCGTGACCGCAATGACATCGGCGGAGGTCTCGACGACATGGACCACCGTGCCTGCCGCCAAACCACCGGAAGGCGCGGTGTAAATGAAGTGTGGCTCGCTGTTTTCCTGCCAACCTGTGCCGGTCCATCCCGATTCCGTGATATAAAACTGCTCGCCCCCACCGATGGCCACCAAGGTCACAAAAGAGTAACCGTCCGGGCTATCTGCATTTAACCGCACAAAAGCGACATCCCCGGCTGAGAGAGACGCTTGCGCAGCCTGGGTAGTGCTGACGACTCCCCCGAAACCGACCAGCAAAAGCATCGCTTTTACTAGGAAAATTTTTAGGGACGCTGAATGGGAGGGTCGCATGGGAGACTAGTAGTTTAAGATATTCTGAAAGATTGAGTTGCGGAAAAGCTACTGCCGCCAATCAAATGCAAAGAGCTGTGGATAAGGAGTATGAGGGCAATGTCGACCATGAATAAAATGCATAAATGAGCCTAGACAGGGTTCGTTTTCGTCGCCTATCGACGCAAATGGCTCATCCATTAAGGAATAAAAATAGGGAAATCCCAACCTACCCGAGTTCCGTTCGGGCTTATTTTCAGTCTTTTCATTCTAGGGTCATCCCCTGACTCCGCCTGATTTAAGCGGCCAGAACCGGTCAAACGTGAGCCGTAAACTGCCTTTTCGGCGCACTTATCCCGGCCGACGGCATCGCCTTTTCGTATACCCCCCTCGGTTCTTGCGATGACCCTCGCCGGACGCCGCGGTGCTAAACTCGCCGGGTCATGCCAACACCCGTCCGCCCCTCCCGCCTGCTCACCTCGTTACAACGCCTGTGGTCCGCCTTGCCCGATGTTACGGCGTGGGCTTTACCGCCAGGGCCCAATCCCGTGCCTCGCCTGCACCGCCCCCTCGATCCCGCTGATGCGCCTCGCCCGGCCCTCCGGATCGACGCCGACGTTCGCCCACGCCGACGGATATTTCTGCATGGCAAGGTCGTCGACCTTGGGCCGAAGTGAAACCACCGTCTCCCGCCCGCCATGGAACTCTACCAACTGCGCACCTTCGTCGCCGTCGCCCGCGAGGGCAGCCTCACCCGCGCCGCCGAAAGCCTCTTCACGAGCCAGCCCGCCGTAAGCGCCCAGATCAAAGCGCTCGAAGAGGAATTTGGCCTGAAACTCTTTGAACGGAGCCCGACCGGCATGACCACCACCTCCGCCGGCGAAGCGCTGTGGGAGGACGCCGAGCGCCTGCTCAACGGTGCCCGCGACCTCGCCACCCGCGCGGCCGCCCTGAAGGGCCATGTCGCCGGCAAGCTTCGCCTCGGCCTCAATAACGACGGCGGGGTCCTGCGCTCGACCGATCTTCTGGCCCGCCTCGCCGGCGCGCACCCCGAACTGTCCTTCGACATCGCCTACGGCGGCAGCGGCGCCCTGCTCGCCGGTGTGCAAAACCGCGAACTCGACGCCTGCTTTTATGAGGGAACCTGCGAAGACGCGAAGGTGGAGCTTGTCACCCTCACGCACCTCGACGTCGTCATCGTGACCCCGCGCCGCTGGACGGCTGAGCTCGATCGGGCCGACTGGGGCCTGCTCGCCGCCAAACCGTGGGTCTTCTCTTCCCGGCATTGCTCCTACTTCGGCGTCGTGCAGCAACTCACCATCAAGCACGGCGTGAACCCGCAGGCCCGCTTTCAAGTCGACGGCGACCATACCGCGCTGCAACTCGCCGCCGGTGGCCATGCCATCACGATGACCACCGTGCAAGCCCTGCAGCATCACCGCCTCGCCGACTCCCCGGACCTGACGATCTGGCCCCATTTCCGCCAAAAAATGCCGCTCTCCGTGTGCCATCTCGCCACCCGCGCCCAGGATCCACTCATCACCGCCCTCCTCGCGGCGGCACGCGAAACTTGGGCATCGACCTGATTAACCGATTAGCGCAATTATTGCATGAAATTGCATCCGGCTTGACCGGCGGCCTGCTTCCGTCGACGATGCGCAGTCTGGCGTCGGCGGAATTCCATCCCGACGATGCCCTTGGGTAACGCCCCGCCTACCCGAGCGTCTCACGATCCGCCGTCACCCCCATCCGCGATGTCCGATTCCTCCGCCGCTTCGTCCCCACCCACCAATCCTTCGTTACCCGCCGGCATGGCAGACGATGCGAACACGGTCAGCCCCGAAGATATCCAGTATTGCCGCGACGCCTACGCCGCCATCGGCCACGAGCTCAGCAAGGTCATCGTGGGCCAGGACGAAGTCGTCGCCCAGATCCTCATCGCCATCTTCACACGTTCGCACGCCTTGCTCATGGGCGTGCTGGGGCTGGCGAAGACCTTGCTCATTTCCACGCTTTCCGAGACCACGCAGATGTCGTTCAACCGGGTGCAGTTCACGCCCGATCTCATGCCGAGCGACATCACCGGCACCGAGGTGATCTACTCCGACCCGGCCACCGGCGAACGCACGTTTAAGTTCATCGCCGGCCCCCTCTTCGCCAACGTCGTCCTCGCCGACGAGATCAACCGCACCCCGCCCAAAACCCAGGCCGCGCTGCTTGAAGCCATGCAGGAACGCCGCGTCACCGTCGGCGGGAAAACGCACAAGCTGCCCAATCCATTTTTCGTGCTCGCGACCCAAAATCCGCTCGAACAGGAAGGCACCTATCCGCTGCCCGAGGCACAGCTCGACCGCTTTCTTTTCCTCATCAAAGTCGGCTACCCGAGCGACGAGGAAGAGTTCGAAATCATGAAACGAGCCTCGGCCGGCGGCGGGGAAAAACCGCAACCCGTCCTCGACGGCGAACAGGTCCTGCGGCTGCAGCAGATCGTCAAGGCCATGCCGGTCGCCGACCACGTTTACCACTACGCCCGTCGTCTCGTGCGCGCCACCCGCAAGGGCGAGCCTGACGCCCTCGAGTTGGCGACCACTTACCTGAGTTTCGGCGCCGGACCGCGCGCGAGTCTCTCGCTCATCACCGCCGCCAAGGCGCACGCCGTCATCTCCGGGCAAAACTACGTCGGCTGTGAAAACGTCGCCGCCGTCGCGCTCGGCGTATTGCGCCACCGCATCGCGGTCAACTTCACCGCCCAGAGCGAGGGCATCACGCCCGACAACATCGTGGCCGAGTTGCTCCAGCAGATTCCGGCTAACGAGCCTCTCGCCTAGGGTTCCCCCTCCCCCGGCCCTGCTTCTCGTGGCTCTGCCCGACCCCACGCTGCTTGATCCCGTTGCGCTCTCGCGCGCGGAAACGCTCGGCCTCTACGCACGCCGTATCGTCGAAGGCTACCGGGTGGGCGAGCACCGTTCGCCGTTCCAAGGTTTTGCCCTCGAGTTCGCCCAACACCGCGAATACGCGCCGGGCGACGATCCGCGCCACATTGACTGGAAGGTGCTCGGCCGCTCCGACAAATATTACATCAAGCAATACGAGCAGGACACCAACTTCGTCGCTCACTTGCTCTGTGACTTCTCCGCCTCGATGGCCTACGGCAGCACCGCGCTGACCAAGTGCCATTATGCCCGCGCCCTCGCCGCCTGCCTCGCGTTCACCATCCTGCAACAGCGCGACGCCGTCACCGCGACGTTCTTCGACGACACCTTGCGGGAAACCTTTCCGCGCACCGACAGCCCCGGGCGCATCCATGACCTGTGCACGCGCTTGACCGACAATCAACCGCGGGGCACCGGTCGCCTGCAAACCTGCCTGCAAGACTACGCCACGCGCCTGACGTCCCGGGGGATCGTCGTCGTCATCAGCGACTTACTCGATGAGCCGACGGAGTTTCTCGCCGGCATCCGCCGCCTCAGCCTCGCCCGCAGCGAGGTGATCGTCTTCCAGGTGCTCGACCCGGCCGAGCTCACCTTCTCGCTGGACGGTATGGTGAAATTCATCGGCCTCGAGGATGTCGCCGAACTCACCGGCAACCCCGGCGATCTGCGCCGCGCCTACCTCGCCGCGCTCGAAGCGCACCAGACCGCGGTGCGGCGCGCCTGCGAACAATGCGGCGTGCACTACACGCTCTGCGACACTGGTCGCCCCCTCGCCGAAGCCTTGACCGGCTACCTCGCGTTCCGCGCTCGCGCCTGATGAATTTCCTCGCTCCAGGTCTGCTCGTGGCCGGTGCCGCCGTCGCGGCTCCGATCGTCGTGCACCTGTTGAATAAGTTCCGCGTCCGTGAAGTGCGCTGGGCCGCGATGCGTTTCCTCGCCGAGGCCGTAAAGCGCAATCAAAGCCGCCTGCGCCTTCAGGACCTGCTGCTCCTCCTCCTGCGTTGCGCCGTGATTGCGCTGCTCGTGCTGGCCTTCGCCCGCCCGACCTTTGAGACGCCGAAACTCGTCACGGCCGACGCCGGCGAGCCCCTCACCGTTATGGTGCTGCTCGACCAATCGGCCAGTATGGGCGCGAGTGACGGCGTCACCACGCGTTTCGACCAAGCGCGCGATGCCGCCTTGGCGTTCTTGGAGCACCTCGCGTCGGGTTCGGCCACCGGCCTGCTGCTCGTGCACGACGGTTTCGACAGTCCCGTCGGCCGGCCGTCGCGTGACATCGCGCGCGTGCGCCGCAGCGTGGAGCTGGCCCGGCTCACTGATCGCGGCACCGATTTCCAACCGGCGTTGCAGGCCGCCGTCGACGCCCTTGCCCAGCTACCGGGGCAACGCGAGATCCATCTCTTCACCGACAACCAAACCAGCGCCTGGACCGAACAACCGCGTATCCGAGCACTGATTTCCTCTCATCCCGACATCGCTTTCGAGCTCGTCAACGTTGGCCCCGCCGCCGGGGCCCCACCGCCCGCCAATCTCGCCGTGACCGACCTTCGACTCGACGCCGCGCTTCCCGTCGCCGGTCAACCGCTGCGGGTGCTCGCCCAGGTGAGCAACTTCGGTCCGGCTCCGGTCAGCGGCGCTCGTCTCACACTCGCCATCGACGATCAGGCCCCGTCCGCCGATGCCGTGATCGACCACCTCGCCCCCGGCGGCTCCCGGTTCGTGCCGCTGGTGGTGCGCTTGCCCACCAATGGCTTTCACGCTCTCACCGCGACGCTGCCGCCCGATGCCCTCGCCGCCGACAACCAACGCGCAGCCGTTGTCGAAGTCGCCCCGCCCCGCGAGGTGCTCGTGGTGGAGTCGCGCACCGGTCCCGCCCCGTGGCAGGGCTCCGGATACTTCCTCGCCGCCGCCCTCACGCCCGTCCCGGTGGCCGAACGGGATCGCTACTACCTCCACGTCGTCCGCACCACCTCGGCGCTGATCGACCCGGCCTCGCTCAGTCGCTACGCCGCCGTGTTCCTTGTCGACGCTGAACCGCTTTCACCCGCCGCCACGAGCGCCCTCTCAGACGCCGTGCAAGCGGGCACGGGCCTCGTTGTAATGCCGGGTGACGCCGCCGGGTTTGGCGCCTTCGCCGGTCCCCCTTGGACCACTCTCCTGCCCGCCACGCTCGCCCCCTCCACCGCGACTGCCACCGGCCTGGCCAGCCCTCCCTACGAAGCGGCGATGCTGTCCCTGTGGAACGACCGCGCCGCCGGCACCTTGGCCGCCGTGCTGCTGACGAAGGCTGTCCCGCTGCACCCCGCCCCGGCCGCGCAAGTGTGGCTGAAACAGGCCGATGGCGCGCCCGCCATCGTCGCGCACCGCGTCGGTCGCGGTGAAGTCGTCATGTTCTCCGCCCCGCCCGTACCCACCTGGACCAACCTGCCGCTGCATCCGGCTTTCCTGCCGCTGATGCATCGTCTCCTCGCCGTGGTCGCCCGCGTAACCGCCCAGCCTCTCAACCTCGCCCCGGGCGAGGTTTTCCAAGCCGCGCTGCCCATTGATCAGCTCAACCGCGACGTCTTTGTTCGCGGCGCCGCCAACGACGCGACGCCCATCGCCGTGGGCCGGACTGAGTTCGTCGACAATGAGGCCATGTTGCGCATCCGGGAAACCACGACCGTGGGTCTGCATACTGTCTTCGTCGGCCAGACGCAGCAGCCCGACCGGCTCTTCGCCGTGCAATTGCCCGTCGCGGAATCCGATCTCGCCGCACCCGCGGCTCCCGGCTTCGGCGACGCGACGGCAGCAGGGGACGCCGCTCCCGCCAATGTCATCGTGCCGTCCGCGACCGATACGGCGCATCTGCCCAGCGCCGCGCAACTTTGGACCGCCTTGATCATCGGGGCCACGGCCCTTTCCTTTGCTGAACTCGTTCTGGCCCTGCGTGCCAGCCGCACCGCATGAGCACCGCCGATCTCTTGCGCACGATCTTCTACCCGGGCACTGCGGGCGGCAACGCCCGCGGCACGACCACGCTAAGTTTTGAGGGCATCGATCCGGGTTGGGCGCTGCTGATCGCGGTCGGCCTTGGGCTCGGGTTGTGGGTCGTGCACGCACGGCTGTTGCGCGGGACCAGCGGTCGGCTACGGGCGCTCATCGTGGGCCTGCGCGTCGGCTTCGCGGCGGGGCTGCTGTTTCTCGCCACACGTCCGGTCATCGTGAGCACGGTGGTCGAGCAGGTGCGGCAAAAACTCATCGTGCTCGCGGACGCCTCGGCGAGCATGAGCATCGCCGATGTGCGCACCACCGACGCGGACCGCGAACGGGCCCGGCGTTTCGCCGGGGACACGCCGACGCCGACCCGCCTGCAACTGCTCCAAGGCCTCGCCGGGCCGGCGGGCGATGGGTTCTGGGACCAACTCGCCGCCCGGGCCGAGCTCGCGTTTTACCGTTTCGGCACCGACGCGGCGGCGGTCAATGGCACGGATGCGCCGGCGTTCTTCGACGCCCTGTCCGCCGATGCCACCGCCCCTGCCACCGCACTCGGCGAAAGCCTCCGCCAAACCCTCGATCAAAACCGCGGTCAACCCGTCGCCGGTGTGCTCGTGTTGACCGATGGCGCCAACAACCGCGGCGTCGCACCCACTCAGGTCGCCGCCGTGGCACGGGCCGACGGTGTGCCGCTCTACTTCTACGCCGTCGGCGTGACTCAACCACGCGACGTCGCCCTCGCCGCCGTGCCGCCGCCACGCCTCGCCTTCCTGGGCGACAAAGTGACTGTCCGCGCCCGTCTGACCGCGCACGAGTTCAGCGGGATCCGAGTGCCGGTGACATTGAGCGATGCCGCCAACCCCGACGCCGCCCCGCTGGCAGGCGCCGAGGCCACGTTGTCGCCCGACGGCGCCACGGAAGTCGCGTTGAGCTTCGTGCCGGCCGCGGCCGGTGAGCTCACGCTCGAACTCGCCGCCGCCGAGCACCTCGTCGTTCGCGGTCATGACCGCGCGCCACA
>CAXBDS010000073.1:0-21840 GCA_963974355.1 uncultured Opitutaceae bacterium | reverse complement strand
GTGAGGATGCCGGCGCCGGTTTTCGTGAGTGCGCCCGCGCCGCTGAGGTTGCCGGAGAAGGTGGCGCCGAGGCTGTTGGTATCGACCGTGAGGGTTTTGCTGGGGGCGAGCGTGGCGTTGGCACTGGTCGTGAGGGCGCTGCCGGCAACTTGAAGGGTGCCGCCGCCCAAGGTGTAGGCACCGGAGCCGGTGAGGTTGGTGCCGCCGACGCGGAGCGTGCCGCCGGATTGGGTGTAGGAACCGTTGGCGCCGACCCGCAGCGTGGTATCGGTGAGTGTGAGGGTGCCGCCGCTTTGCGTGAGCTCGCCGCTGCCGCCATCGGCGCTGTCGCCGACGCGCACGCCCTGATCTACACCGTTGAAGGTGAGATTGCCGCCAGAAAGCAGGTAGCGGCCGGTGCCGGGGGCGTGAGAGGTCTCGTCACTGTCGGTGCCGAGGCTGACGATTGTGCCGGTGAAGGTGGCCGCGCCACCGGTTTGCGTGATCGTGCCAGTGGTGCCGACGCCGGCGCCGATGAAGACCTGGCCGGCATTGGTGAGGGTGGCGCTGTCGGCGATCGTGAGTTGACCGGTTGCGCTGGAGCCGGAGCCTACGAAGAGCGTCGAGCCGGTGCCCATGTTGAGGATACCGCTGCCGTCGAGGGTGTAGGTGCCGTGGCCGCCAGAGTAGGCGATCTGGAGTGCGCCACCCGATGTGCTGACGGTGCCGGCCGACTGATGGAGGACGCCGGTCGAGCCGGACCCGCGACCCACGTCAAGGGTGCCCCATGCGCCGGAGGAGGCGGCGGAGTCGTTGATCGTGAAGGATGCGCCGGTGGTGAGGTTGGCGGTGCCGTGGCCGCCGTCGATACCGACCTGCAGCCGGCTGACGGTGTCGGTCACATTGACCGTGAGGGCGCTGGAAAGATTGAGCACACCGGTCTGGCTGGCGCCGGCGCCGACCTGAAAAATCCCGCTGACACTCGATGCGGCGGTGAGTGCGGTGGTGCCGTTCAGGGCGAGGGCGCCGGCGCCGCTCTTGGCGAATGCGCCGGTGCCGGCGAACCCGTTGGCGAACGTCGCGGTGAGGCCATTGGTGTTGATGGTGGAGGTGGTGCCGCTGGTGAGGGTGGGGCGGACGGACGTCGCCAGATTCGAGCCACTGACCTTCAGCGTGCCGCCGCCGAGATTGAAGGCATAGTCGCCGGACGTGCTCACGAGGCCGGTCGAGCCGCCGAGCGAGAGCGTGCCGCCGTTCAGCGCGTATTCGCCGTGACCTTTCGAGCCAACGTCGATCCAGCTGTTCACGGTGACGGTGCCGCCGGTCTGCGTCACGTAGCCTTCGCTCTTGCCGGCGATAGAGCCGGAATCGCCGCCGATGAGCAAAGGGGTGTTCGTGTTGAGGATCAACGCACCGGTGCCGCTGACATTGAGATAGCCGCGGGAGTTGTTGATTTGCGCGGCCGAGGTGGAGCGGCCGAGAATGAAGGCGTTGCTGTCACCGGATGCCGGATACTGGCCCACGTTTAGGGTGCCGGCGGAAAGGTTATAGGTGCCCAAACCGCCGCGGTTGCCGAGGTGGAACGGACCGGAGGTATTGACCGTGCCGCCGGTTTGATTGGCGACGCCGGTGCCGTCATACGCACCGACGAAGAAGCGGCCGTAGCTGCTGGCGTCGCCGACATTGAGCACGCCGCCGGAGATATTGAGCGTGCCGCTGCCACCGTTGCCGCCGCCGACCGTGAGTTCGCCGCGCGAGGGTGAAGTCTGGGTGACGTTGAGGGTGCCGCCCGAGAGACTGTAGGACGCACCGCTGGCGCCATCGGCCCCGACGCCCATGATGCCGAGGGTGGTGGTGCCGGTGGCATTGGTGGCCGAGCCGGCTTGGACGACGAGAGCGTAAAAGGAGTTGGTCCCGGATAGCGTGAGGGTGCCGGCGCCGGTCTTGAGGAGGGACCCCGTGCCGGTCAGCGCGCCGGAGAAGGTGGCGCCGAGGGCGTTGGTGTCGATGGTCGAGACGGTGCCATTGACCAAGGTGCCCCGGAGGGATGCGGAGAGTGCACTGCCGGCGACCTGCACGGTGCCGCCTCCCAGATTGAAGGCGTAGGTGGCGGTGTTGTTGTTGGCGTAGAGGGCTTGCAGGCTGTTGCCTCCCACGGCGAGCGTGCCGCCGTTTAGGTTGTAAGTGCCGTTACCGAAACCGGCGACGTAAAGCGTGGAGGTTTCGTCGATGTCCAACGTGCCGCCGGTTTGGGTTACGGTGCCGGACCCGAGCGCGACATTCGCTCCGTTGAAATTGTTTCCGATGATGAGCTTGCTGGAGTCGGCCAGTTCCAAGGTGCCGCCCGAGATGTTCAGCGCGCCGGAACTGATGGCCTTGTTCGCTTGGGAACGGGCGATCACATTGAGGCCGCCCGCGAGGCGCAACGTGCCGCCGGAGAGATTGTAGGTGCCGGTGCCGCCTTGGTTACCGATGTTCAGCGCACCGTTTTCCGTCACGGTGACCGTGCCGCCCGATTGGTTGAAAATGCCGGTGCCGCCGAAATCGCCGACGCGAAACGAGCCGGCGACCGCGGCGGAACTGTCGGCATTTTGGGACGCGTTGATCGTGAGGGAACCTCCGCTCATCTCGAGTGTGCCCGTATTGCTGGTGCCGGTGCCGACCATGAGCTCAACGGCGGTGGTTGTGCCGGCGGTTTGGGCGACGGAGCCGGCCGTCACGGCGAAGGTATCAAGCGTGCGGGTGGAATTGCCCGCGAAGGTGAGCGTGCCGCCGCCGCTTTTGACGAGGGCACTGCCGCCGAAATCGATCTGGTGCAGACCGGCGCTGGTGAGGTTGCCGGACCAAGTGGCGTCGAGGCCGTTGGTATTGAAGACCGAGGTGGTGCCCGCGGTGAGGTTGGCGTTGACCGAGGTGTTGAGGGCCGAACCGGTGACTTGGATGGTGCCTCCACCGAGGTTGAAATTGTAGGTGCCGGCCTGTCCGCCGAAGACCCCGATCAAACTGCTGCCGCCAACTTGAAGCGTGCCGCCGTTAAGGTTGTAAGTGCCGGTGCCTTTGCCGGTGAGCACCAAGGTGGCGGTGTTGGCGACCGCCAAGGTGCCGCCGGTTTGGTTGAGTGTTCCGGTGCCTTCAGCCAGCCCATCGGCGGGATACCAGTTACTCAGGGTCAGGCGGCTCGAGTCGTTGACGTTGAGCACGCCGGTGCCGGAGAGATTAAGCACGCCGGTGCTACCACCGTAAGTGGTGTTCGAGCCGGAGGTGCGGCCGAGCGTTGAGAGCCCGCCCTCATTCAGGTTGAGCGTGCCGCCGCTGAGGTTGTAGGTGCCGTCGCCGCCTTGATTGCCGATGTTGAGGGAACCGTCCACCGCCACGGTTCCGGCGGTCTGATTGAAGATGCCGGTGCCACCGAAGTCGCCTACGCGGAAGGAGCCGGCGACGGAGGTGCCGTCGCTCGATTTGGTCGAGGGCGTGACCGCGATCGAACCACCGTCCATCTGGTAGGTGGCGATGTTGTCCGTGCCGGTGCCGACCATGAATTCTACGGCGGTGGTGGCGCCCCCCGTCTGGGCGGCGGTGCCGCCGGTGACGGCAAAGGTGTCCAACGTGCGCGTCGCAGCGCTGCCGGCCAAGGTGAGTGTGCCGGTGCCGCTCTTAACGAAAGCGCTGCCGCCGAAATCGATCTGGTGCAGGCCGGCGCTGGTGAGGTTGCCAGACCATGTCGCATCGAGGCCGTTGGTGTTAAAGGTCGATGTCGTGCCCGCGAGCAGGTTGGCGTTGACCGACGTCGTGAGATTCGAACCGGTAACTTGGATCGTGCCGCCACCGAGATTGAAGGTGGCGTCACCGCTGCCAACGGTGATCCCGTTGGTGCCGCCGACCTCCAGAGTGCCTCCGGTGAGATTGAGTGTGCCGGTCGCGCTGGCCGATTGGGCCAGCATCAGTCCGCCCGTCCCGATCGATGCGGTCCCGCCGTTGAGCGTGAACGTGCCGCTACCGGCCAAGCCGATCCAGAGTTTGCCGCCGGTAGTGCTAAAGGAGCCGCCGTTTTGGGTGAGGGTTCCGCTCGACCCGGTCCCTTCGCCAAACGCCACCCCTTGGGCGCTCCCCATGGTGAGGCTGCCGTCATTGAGGGTGTAGGTGGCGATGCCGCCGTTCGAATAACCAAAATGGACCCGATTGGTCGTGATCAACGAGACTTCTGAGCTGGCACCGTTTTGAACAAATCTTCCCGTGCCGACATCGTCGGTGTCGCCGCCGACAAAAATCTGGGATGACGGGGTCGCTTCAGTGCCGATGATAAACCGGGCCGAGTCGGAGATGTTGACGGTGCCATCACCGCCATTCGCTGAGTCAGCGGCTTTGTCTGAGCCGATAAATATACTGGAGCCTGCGGCTGCGATCACTTCGGCGGTGCCCGAGAGAGTGTAGACCCCGGTGCCCGAGACCACCCCGACGCCGAAGGCGCTGCCATTGATGGATACGGTGCCGGCGCTTTGGTTAAACGTGCCACCGGACCCGTTGCCCAGCCCGATATAAAACGTGTTGTAGTGCCCTGGGTCGGACAAGAGATTGATCGTGCCGCCGCTCATCGAGAGCAGGCCGGTGCCGCCATCGTTCCCGATGATCAACCCCGAATTGGCGGTGCTGGAGGTGAGTTGGATCAGGCCGTCTGCGGTGAGCACCAACTCGCCGGACTCATCAGCTCCGCTCCCCACGTAGACCTTGGCGGCGGTGCCGGCAACCGAAGCTGTGAGCGTCAATGTATCGCCGGTTCCGATCGTGGTGGTTTCATTGAATAGCTCCGTGGTGCCGATGATCGGAAGATCAGCCGCGGACGATTGGTAACAGAACGGCGCTGGGGGCATCACCAATAGCGCTGCGATAAGGCCGATTCGCAAACCACCTGAGACTGGGGACGGGTTCATGCCCGCACCTAAATGGCGGGCAAAACGGTCAAACAAGTGTCAACCGACTAACTGTATACCTATAATCGTTGGCCTAGTTAGTTTGGTCTAATCGGACCGGGAAGAGATGGGCTATAACCCGATCCGAAAATGGGTAGTCTCCCTAGGCCGCTCCCGGGAGTCTACCTCACGGTCTCACCGATCAATCCGGTCTGCGCGGCATAAAGCGAAAGTTGGGCGACGCGATGGAGTCCCGTCTTTTTCATGAGATTGCTGCGGTGATTCATGATGGTGTGCACGCTCAGTCCCATCTTGTCTGCGATCTCCTTCGAGCTCAGTCCTCGGGCAACGTGGGACAGGACGGTCTTCTCGCGTTTGGTGAGTTCTTCGCGCTCCGGGGCTCCGCTGGGATTACGCACGACCAGGTCCTTGATGAGCTGGCCCGCCAGCGGCCCGAAGTAGGTGCGCCCCAAGGCGACGGAACGAAGCGCGTCACGAAAGATCGCAAGTGGGGCCATCTTCTCGACGACGCCCAAGACGCCGGCCGCGACGGCGCCACGCAGCGCGTTCGTCGTGAGGTTTCCGGTAAAAATGAGCACCCGGACTTTGGGACAAAAGGAGCTGATTTGTTCCAAGAGCGAGAGGCCTGATATACCGGGGAGAACGAGATCCAGAACAATCAAATCCACCGGTTGCGAGCGGCAGATGGTGAGGGCTGATTCGGCGTCCAGCGCGGTGCCGACCACGCTGAAGCCGTCGAGCAAGTCGATGACGTTCGTCATCATTTCGATGATCGCCGCATGGTCATCGACCACCAACACTTTCGTTACCGGGGGCGACTGGTTTGTCACAGGAAATGGAGTGGATGTCATACAGTGGTTCTACCTAAATCATCGCTGCGGTAAAATTCTCGTAATTACTACGCTATACCCAAATGGAGGGTTAAAATGAGGCAAATGCCTGCTTTCATGTAGTGGTAATTTTGACCCGCCGTTTGGGGTGATTACACTATTGTGAGGAGATCGCCCCACGATGCATGAAGCTTTTGGGCGCTGGGAGGGGATGGAATTCCGGTGCCGGCCTGAGTGTATTCAGGATCCAACTGCGCACGGCGAAGGGCTTAACCGGCGGCAACCCGGAGCACGGTGTCCGCATGGAGGCGGGCGGTGTGAATGCGGTCACGATTGTAGCCGCCGCCGTAGAGCACCGCCAAGGGAAGCTGGTGCTGCCGGGCCAGGGCGAGGATCAGCTCATCTCGGCGGGCGAAGTCGTGGTCGGTCAGACGAAGTTGACCGAAGCGATCAGCCCTATGCGGGTCGGCGCCGGCGATCCAGCACGCCAGATCGGCGCGGGCGGTGACCAGCGCCGCGGGCAGAGTCGCTTGCAGGCGCTCGAGCCAGAGCGCCCCCGGGGCATAGCGGTCGAGTGCGACGTCACACGATCCCGGCACCTTCACCGCCGGATAGTTCCGACCGACGTGAATGGAGTAGGTGAATACGCGCTCGTCATCGGCGAAGATCGCGTGGGTGCCGTTGCCTTGATGAGCGTCGGTATCGATTACGATGATACGTGCGGCCGGATCATGGGCATGCAGATCCCGGATCGCGACCGCCACGTCGTTGACCACACAATAACCCAAGCCCCGGTCGGGAAAGGCGTGGTGCGTGCCTCCGGCGAGATTGCAGGCCAAGCCCTCGGCGCGGGCGGCCCACATGGCGGCGATGGTGCCCCCGGTTTCCCAGCGCGAACGGGTGAGCAGGGCCTCGCTCGCCGGGAGGCCGAGTTTGAGGGCCGCGACGCGGTCCAACGAGCCGTGGCGGATTGATTCGAGATAGGCGTTGGAATGGACGCGTTGGAGCTGCGCCATGGTCGCCGGCGGTGCGCTTTGGATCGTGAGATGGGTTGGTGCGGCCTCTCGGATCATCGCTTCAGACCGCCAAAACTTGTCCATGGGAAAGGGATGTTCGGCGGGGAGCGGGAAAAAGTAACCTGGGTCGTAGAAACAGCGCACCGAGTCGGATTCAGTGGGAATCGGAGCCCGGCGCAATCGTCCCGACTATTTGGTCGCCGCAGTCCCATCGTCGCTTGTGCTGGCTGGAAGCGTGTGGTCATGCTGTCGGGTGTCATGCCTTACACCGGTGATCCTACTCTGGACCGCAGCGGGGTGATTAACCGATCCCGCCACCTGTTGCCGGGCGCCGTTTTGTTTGCCGGCTTGGCGGGCTACGTGAACACCGTGGCGCTGGATTACTTCGCCACGCCGGTGAGCCACATGAGCGGTGCCATCTCGCATCTCGGCGCCAATCTCGGGGAAGGGCGGATGGCAGATGCACTCGCTTCGCTCGGAATCATCGGCGGCTTTTTGGCGGGGGCGATCGCGGCTGGAGCGACGATCGGGGCGATTCATCTGGGCCCGGGACGCCGTTACGGCTGGACGCTGTTGGTGGAGGCCGGGCTGATCGCGTGGGGGGCAACGTTACTCGGGCACGGCACCCGGGCGGGGCTGCCTCTGCTGGCGATGGCTTGCGGACTGCAAAACGCGATGACCAGCAGCTACTGCGGCTTGGCGATCCGGACGACGCACGTGACGGGCACGGTCACGGATATGGGGGTGATGCTGGGGCATTGGATCCGGCACCGGGCGGTCGATGGCTACAAGCTGCGGCTCATTTTTGGGGTGACGCTGGCTTTCGGGATTGGCGGAGTTGGGGGCGCGATGGCGGTTTTGCACTGGGGGCCGCGTTGCTTGGTCGCGGGCGTGGGGTTCTGTCTCGGGGCGGCGGCGCTGATGTTTCGCTGGTCGCGGCAAGGCTGGCTGCGCCGCGATTTGGAGCGGGTTTAGCGCGGGCTACGACCGGCGCGGAGCATCGAGCACGAGGGTGACCGGACCGTCGTTGACCAAGGTCACCTGCATATCCGCACCAAACTCGCCGGTGGCGACCGGGCGGTTGAGCGCGGTCGCAAGCTGGGCGACGAACGCCTCGTAGAGCGGAATCGCTTCATCGGGACGGGCGGCTTCACCGAAGGAAGGGCGCGTGCCGCGCGAGCAGTCCGCGATGAGCGTAAATTGGCTGACGACGAGCGCGTCGAGGCCGAGGTCGAGGAGGGAGCGGTTCATCATGCCGGCCTCGTCGTGAAAGATGCGAAGTTTGGCGAGCTTGGCGCTGAGCCAGGCGACGTCGCCCAAGGAATCGCCGCGCTCGATGCCGAGGAGCACGAGCAGACCCGGGCCAATCTCCCCGGTGATCCGCTCGCCGACGGTGACGCGAGCGGAGCGGACGCGTTGAACAACCAAGCGCATGAGTCGCGGGCGGCGGGCCTACAAGTCGCGGAACAACACCTTGGGGTTGCGACCGCTTTCTTCGTAGAGTTTGAGCCGATCCTTCGGCAGGACGGACTTGTCGGTCTCGGTGAAACCGCAGGCCGTGCTGAAGAACGTGGCGCTCTGGGTGGAGAGGGCGACGACGCGCGAGGCACCGCGTTCTTTGGCACGCAGGCAGGCGAACTCGACCATCTTGCGGCCAATGCCGCGCTTGTGATGGAAGGGCAGCACGTAAAGTGAACCGATTTCGGCGAGGTCAGGTTTGTCCGGATAAAAATACAGCGTGACGCAGGCGATGATGTTTTCGTCGACCTCGAAGACGTAGAACTGGTCGACGTTTTTCTCGATCGAAAGCTGCGTGCGGGCGATGAGTTCTTCGCGCTTCACGGCGCTGCGCGTAAGGCTGTAGATGAAACGCACGTCCCGCTTCGTGGCTTTGCGAATCTGCTGGTAATCGTTGCCGTAGATCAGCGTGCCGACGCCTTCGCTGGAGAAGACCTCGTTGAGCAAGGCGTCATAGATGCGGCCGTCGACGAGGTGCACGCGCGGGATGCCGGCGTGGACGGCCTTAATGGCGTGCAGCGCCTTGGAACGCGTGGCTTCGGCGAGCGCTTCGGGGCGGGTCTCGACGATCTTTTGCAAGGCCTCGACCGCGATGTCGCGGCGCAACTCGCCATCCACCGTGAGGCCGGCTTGATGACTCAGGTAGATGACCTTGGTGGCGTGGAGCGCGGCGGCGACCTCGACGGCCAGCAGGTCGGAATTGATGCGGAGCGTGCGCCCGTCAGGGCCGAAGCCGATCGGTTGAATGATCGGAATGATGTCGGCCGAGATGAGGTGTTGCAGGAAGTCGCGGTCGACGCGGTCGACTTTGCCCGTGCCCTGTTGATCCACGCCCTTGAGGATGCCGATGGGGAGCGCGCGGATGGCGTTGGTGATGGCGGTCTTCAGGCCGTTTTGAGTGAGGCCCTCGAGGATGAGGTGGGAAACACGGGACGAAGCGCGCACGGCAAGATCGAGCGTGGCGCCGTCGGTCACGCCGGAGCCGTCGGCATTGGAAATCGGAATGTCCCGCATGGCGGACAGTTCTTGCAGCTGCACCGAGATGCCGTGCACGAGAACGACCTTGATGGTGAGGCTGCGCAGGACGGCGATGTCGACGAGCAGGTTACTCAGGTTATCATCGGCGATGACGGCGCCATCGAGCGCGATGACGAAGATCTGGTCGCGGAAGCGGGGGATGTATTTGAGGATGCCACGCAGATCCGTCGGCTTGAGCGTGTTGCTCGTAGCCGCAAGGCTGGGCGCGACGGACAGGGATTCGTTACTCATCGGAAAAGCGAACGGGGTTTGTCGGTTAAGCGGGGCGACACGTCAATGGTGGGGGCGGGGCGTTTGACGGCCCCGGGTCCGGGCGGTCGGCGCCTTCAGCGGACGTCGAGCGTCCACTGGCGGGAGCGCCGCGCACCAATCAACGTGACCTCGTAGTGACCGGGCTTCAGGACCCCGGCCGGCAAGGCGAGTTCGACGGTGGTTTCGAGGAAGCGGCTTTGGAGGGCGCCGTCGAGCCGCTCGAAGTCGGGCACGATGGTGATTTTATCGCCGTGCACGTAGGCCTCGACAGCGGCGAATTGTTCCGCGAGTTGCGGTTGGGCGCAGGTGAACTGGATCATGTAGGGCGTCGCGGTGGAGACGGCGGCGGTCGCCTGCACCCTGAGGATTTCCGCCGGGACGAGCGGCTTGTCGATGAGTGTTTCGCTGAGCACGGGAGGCAAGCCGCCAGGAACTTCGATGGAGGTGGCGGTCGGGCGTTCGGGCTTGAAGGCGCGCGGATCCATCGGGCGCAGCGCGGTGAGCTCAATGCGTTGGTAACCGGCGGCGAGCAGGCGCATGACGCCGGCCCGGTTCTTCATGTCCGCATAGGGCTCGCTGGATGGGTTCGGTTTGCGGTATTTCAGATTCAGATAGGTGTAGGGCACGAGGCAGACGAGAATCGCGACGGCGATCCATTTCATGGGCCAAGGTTTGCCGGCGGGACGGCGACGAGCGGGACGGGACATGGTGGCGGGATTCAGGCGGGCTGAACGGGTCGGGGCAAGCGTCGGCCGAACCGACCGCGGCACGGGCTTGATTTCATTTGCGGGCGGGCAGGGCCGGTGCTTCGGTGGCGGGCTTCATGAAACGCTGGTCCCAATTTTTCATCCCCACGCTCAAGGAAAGTCCGGCTGATGCGGAGATCGCGTCGCATAAGTTGCTCGTGCGCGCCGGCTTGGTGCGCAAGTTGGGCGGCGGGCTCTACACCTATATGCCGCTTGGCCTGCGGGTGATGCAAAAGCTCACCCAGATCTGCCGCGAGGAACTCGACCGGGCCGGGGCGATCGAGCTGTGGATGCCGCACGTGCATCCGGTGGAAAATTGGCAACAGGGGCCGCGTTGGGCGGCCGCGCGTGAGATCATGTTCCGCGCCGACAGTGCGGGTGACGGCAAGAAGGCCGGCGCCGAACCGGAGTTCGTGCTCGGCCCGACCCACGAAGAGGTCATCACGCCGCTGATCAAGCAGGAGATCTCCAGCTACCGCGACCTGCCGAAGAACTTTTATCAGATCGCCACCAAGTTCCGAAATGAGATCCGTCCGCGTTACGGCCTGATGCGGGCCCGCGAATTCGTGATGATGGATGCGTATTCATTTGACCGTGACGATGAGGGAGCCGTGACGGCCTACTTCAAGATGAAGACGGCCTACGAAGCGTTCTTTAAACGAATCGGCGTGCTCGCGATCGCCGTGGAAGCCGACACTGGCGTGATGGGCGGCAGTTATTCGCACGAATTCATGGTGCCCGCCGAGATCGGCGATGACGATGTGATCTATTGCGAGGAGAGTGGCTACGCGGCCAACCGCGAAAAGGCGACGAGCGGTCTCGTGCCGTCTGATCTGGCCGATGCGGCGCCGGACGGAGAACGTGAGGAATTCGCCACGCCCGGCGTCACCACGATCAACGGTCTCGCTCGCGACCCGTTTAACGTGCCGGCCGATCAGCAGTTCAAAACGCTCGTGTATATCGGCGACGGCAAACCGTTCCTGGTGATCCTGCGTGGCAACGATGAACTTGAGGAAGCCAAGCTCGGCTCGCTCGGCTTCGGGCTGGTGCGTCCGGCTACGCCCGACGAAATCGTCCCAGTCATGGGCGCGAAGCCCGGCAGCCTCGGGGCCGTGAAAGGCACGATCAAGGACGCCGCCGCGCTGGCCGGCGTGTTTGGCGATCACACGATCCGCCTGATCGGTAACGGCGTCACCGGCGCCAACCAAGACGGCGTGCACCTCCGCCACGTCAACGTGACCCGGGATCTCGCGATCACCTCCTTCGGCGATTTCCGCCGGGCGCGCGCCGGCGAGCCGTGCCCGAAATCCGGGCAGCCGTTGAAGGTTCGTCGCGGCATTGAAGTCGGGCATATTTTCAAACTCGGCACCAAATACGCCGAGAAGTTCGATGCGGTTTACACCGACGACCAAAAGCAAAATCACTTCATGGTCATGGGCTGCTACGGCATCGGCATCAGCCGCACGTTGCAGGCCGTGATTGAACAGGCGAATGATGACAATGGCATCCGCTGGCCGTGGGCGATCGCGCCTTTTCAAGTGCTGGTCTGCCTGCTCGATCCGGATGTGCCGGAGGCCAACCAACTCGCCCTCGAACTCGGCGCCGCGGCCGAAGCGGCGGGCGCGGATGTGCTGATTGATGACCGCACGGAGCGTCCTGGTTTCAAATTCAAGGACGCCGATCTCATCGGCATTCCCCTGCGTCTGACCGTGGGCGGCCGGGGCCTGAAGGACGGCGTGATTGAGCTCAAGTGGCGTCACGAGAAGGACGCGATCAAGGTGCCCTTGGCGGAAGCGGCGGCCCGCATCGCCGCCGAAGTGCGCCGGGCTTCCACCGCTGAAGTTTGAATCGCGTCCGGTCTTCGGTAGGATGATGCGCATGGTTCAGGTTGATCCCATTTGGCCGAGAGCCGCCGGTGCAATGACGGCGGGCGCTGCGCCGCGCACGGCGGATGCCCCGGAGACGGCCCCCTCTGCGCTGATCGAGACCGAAGGCGTGTGGAAAGTCGTGGTGCTGGACGATCCGGTGAACCTGATGAGCTACGTGGTGCTCGTCTTTAAAAAAGTCTTTGGCTTCGACGAGACCACCGCCCGGCAGCACATGCTCGAAGTTCACGAGCAAGGCCGATCGATCGTCTGGGTCGGTCTGCGCGAACAGGCGGAACACTATGCCTTTGTCTTGCAACATTGGCACCTCACTGCGGTCCTCGAAAAAGATGAAACGAGTTGAGGTGAAACTGAGTCTGGCCGTGGTGGCGCCGCTCCTGGACGTCATCAAGGCGGTGGGCGACAGCCTGAGCGATGAGTTGGCGGCACCGTTGCCGTTGGATCAACTCGATGCGGATCTGCGCGGACCGTGGCGCGAGGAGTTGCTGGCGGCGCAGAACGCCGACGTCGCCACGTTGCTCGCTCTGTTCGACAGCGAATTCTTTTCATCCGGCGTCGTTGGTTTCGACGGCGATAACGCCGAGGCGATCGTGCGGGCCTGCGCTTCGGTGCGTTTGCGCCTCCGCGAAAAATTTCTCAGCGACCTGCCGGATGACATGCTCGAAGGCGGTGATGTCATGGTCGAGGACCTGGAGGAGCAAACGCGCAAGGCATTCCTTTGTTATCTCTTTTTGGCCACCGTGCAGGAGTTGATTATCCAGCATCTGGACGCCTCCATTTTGGGCGGCTAGATCGCGGGGAATCGCCAATCGAGATGGAGCGTGTCACCTGCAGCTATTGTGGTCTGCCGTTCAAGATCCATCACGTGACGCCGGATCGAGCCGTGTATTGCTGTTCTGGATGCGCGGTGGCGGATCGCATCCCGCGTGGTGGCGGCGACTGGCCGATGACGGTCGAGCTGGGCCTCGCTTGCGCGGCGGGGTTTCTGTTTTTCAACCAGATCCTGATCGGCGTCCTCGGCAGCTTGATGCGGGGGGAAGGCCGGCTGGAATTGGCGGATCATCTGGCTTGGACCAGGCTGGGGGGGGCGGTGGTCGTCTGGTTGGTGTTGTTCGCGTTGCAACGGCGGAGTGGGGCAAAGCGCCGGGTGGATGGATTGGTGCTGGCGGCGACTGGACTGACTTTGTTGGTCGCCGGAATTTCTGGAAACGCGTGGTGTGCGGCCGGGGCGAATGCCGGATTGCTGCTTTGGGCGGGGCGGGGGTGGTTTCGGCGTCCCCGGGCTGGATCCGATTGAATTGCGGATAGCGTTTGACGAGGGTCGGAGGCGACCTAGCGTCTTGCTTCACCCTGCTGTGTTCGAGGTGCTTTAATATACGCTCTTTGCCTTTGATAATATCCGGGAACCGTAAGCGTGTGGTGGCTGCTGGGCCGTAAATCGGAGAGCAAAAATCATGCGTGGGGTGCCCACCTTAACTTAAAAAGGTCCTGAGCCTTTGAGTGCACGGCATATGCGGGGTCATTTTTTTTCGCCCATGTCTCCTTCGTTCTATCACATCCTTCACGTTCTCTCGCTGCTCGTCCTGACGGGCGGCACGTTTTATGGCTTCGCGGGCGCCCCAGAGACGCGTAAGAAGGTCATGATGGCGACCGGCATCGCGTCGCTGCTGATGTTGATCAGCGGCGTCGGCTTGCTGCACAAGCTTGGCTACGGATTTCCCGGCTGGGCGATCGTGAAAATCGTCGTGTGGCTGGCGATCAGCGGAATGGCCGGCATCGGCTATCGTAAACGCGACAAGACCACGCTTTTCCTGAGCATCATCACGGGCCTGCTGTTCGTGGCGTTGCTGATGGTTTACACGAAGCCGTTCTAGGACGGCCACCGCACCATGGCGGATTCGCTTTGCGGGCTCTGGGTCGACGGCGAGGGCGGGGTGCACTTGTCGGTCGCCGGGCCGCAGGGCGAACGGATCGAGCGCACCGCGACGTGGTCGCCGTTTGCATGGATTGGCGGAGCCGAGCCGGTGACGGTCCCCGTCGGGATCGAGATCGAAACGCTCGCGGGAGAGGGGCCGTTCAAGCGCTTGGCGCACGCCGATTCGTTGGATGTGTTTCAGGAAATGAGCGCGGCGTTGCGCGGTGGTGCGGCGTCGGTCGATACCGTGCGGCCGTGGGAAAGCCAGTATCTGCTGCAGACGAAATCGCGCCTGTTCGGCGATCTGAGTTTTGGCGAAGTGCGGCGGTGTCAGCTCGATATCGAAACGGCGTCGGCCAGCGGAGGGTTTAGTGACGCCGAGGAGCCGGAAGACCGGGTGTTGGCGATCGGCCTGCGCTTCGGCGAGCGAAACCGTCTGCTCGTGTTGACGGAGCCCACGGCGGCGGCCGAGAAGGCACTGTTGGAGGAGCTGAATGCGGTCTTGGCCGAGGAGGATCCCGACACGATCGAGGGGCACAACATTTTCAAATTCGATTTGGATTATCTGCGGAAGCGGGCGAAACGCTTGAAGGTGAAATGCCTGTGGGGGCGTTTCGGGCAGAAGGCGATTTTTCGATCCAGCCGGCTGAAAGTGGCGGAACGCTGGATCGATTTTCCGCGTTGTGATCTACCGGGCCGCACGGTCGTTGACACGTATCTGCTGGTCCAGCTTTACGACATCTCCAATCGCGAGCTCACGGCTTTCGGGCTGAAGGATGTGGCGGTACACTTTGGCGTGACGGCGGAGGACAGCGACGAGCGCACCTATATCGCGGGCAATCAGATTCAGGTGGCTTACGCGGAGGACCGGGAGCGGTTCCTGGCGTATCTGGCGGATGATTTGCGGGAGACGCGCGGCGTGGCCGACGTGTTGCTGCCCACGTATTTCGAGCAGGTTAAGACGTTTCCGATTCTATTGCAGGAGGCGACGCTGCGCGGCACGACGGGCAAGATCGATTTGCTGTTTCTGGAGCACTACTACCACGCGCGGCAGGCGTGCCCGGTGCCGGGGGAGGTGGCCGGATTTGAGGGCGGCTACACGAAGAGCTTTGAGGAAGGTGTATTCACGCATGTGTTACATTTCGACGTGGCGTCGCTTTACCCTAGTCTGTTGATGCACATCGGGCGGAATCCGGTGAACGATTCGCTGGGGGTGTTCATCCCACTGCTCACGTCGTTGCGGGAATACCGGCTGAAATACAAACAGCTCGCCCGCACGGCGGAGACGGCCGAGTTGCGGGGCGAATACGCGGCCCGCCAGGCGAGTTTCAAGATCCTGATCAATTCGTTTTACGGTTATCTCGGATTCGGCGGGGCGCGTTTTGGGGACGGAGACCTGGCGGCCGAGGTGACGCGCCGGGGCCGGGAGTTGTTGCAGGCTTTGATCGACGAATTGACCCGCCAAGGCGCGACGATCCTGGAAGCGGATACGGACGGGATCTATCTGTCGTCGCCGGAATATTTCGACCGACCAGAAGAGCTGCTGGCCAAGGCGGCGAAGGTGCTGCCAAGCGGGATCGAGTTGGAATACGACGGGCGTTACGAGGCGATGTTCTGCTACAAGGCCAAGAACTACGCGCTCTACGACGGAAGCACGATCACGTTGCGGGGGAGTGCGCTGCGTTCCCGCGGGATTGAGCCGTTTCTAAAGGAGCTGAGTGACGGTTTGATTCGGTTTTTGCTTGGCGCGACAACGGAATCTCCGGTGGCGCTGGCGGAGTCCCTGCGGACGCAGATCACGGCGGGATCGATCGACGTCAAGCGGCTCGCGAAGACGGAGGCTTTGAGCATGAATCCCGATGCCTATGCGCGCATGATCGAGGGTGGGGGAAAGCCCCGTCGAGCCTCGGCGGAGGCGGCACTGCAATTGACCCCGCAACCGCGCATGGGCGACCGGGTGAGCTACTATATTTTACCCAAACAAAAAGGGCAGACGAGTGACTGGCAGCGGGCGCGGGCGTTGGCGCTGTTCGATAAATTTGAGGCGCCTTACGATCCGGCCTATTATCTCAAGAAGCTCGACGATTGGCTGAAGCGATACGGACCCTTCCTCGGCGTGGAGGAGGAGTCGGACGGGCAGGGCGAACTGTTGTAAGCCCCGGAAGCCGCCTCCTCCGCGAGCAGGGGGAATCGGGTCGCGAAGACTCGTCGTTAGCTAGGACCACGACAGGTCGTGGTTCTTGAAGGGCATGGACCGGATCCGTTTGCCGGTGGCGGCGAAGATGGCGTTGGCGACGGCCGGAGCGAGCGGCGGCAGGGCGGGCTCGCCGAGACCGGTGGTCGGGTTGTCCGTCGAGTGAAAGTGCACGTCGATCTCCGGCGATGCGGCGATGCGGAGTAGTGGGTAGGTGTGAAAGTTGGTCTGTTGGACGCGGCCGTCCTTCACCGTGATCTCCAACCCGAGGGCGGTGCTGAGTCCGTCGATGATGGAGCCCTGCACCTGGTTTTCGGCTCCACTCAGGTTGACGATTGTCCGACCGCAATCGACCACCGCAGTGACGTGAGGCACGCTCAGTTTGCCGGCCGGGGTGACCTTGACGTGGGCGAGGATCGCAACGTAGCCGCGGTGGCTGAAATGAAACGCGATTCCGAGGCCTTCGCCCTTCGGCAGGGACTTTCCCCAGCCACCTTTTTCGGCGGCGAGGGTGATGACGGCCTTGGCCCGAGCGGCATCGTAACCGCCGCGACCGTTCGGGTTGGAAACGAAGGGCGTGTCGCCGAGGAGCTTGAGTTTGAAGTCCACCGGATCGGCGCCGGCGGCGTGGGCCAGTTCGTCGAGGAATCCTTGGGTGGCAAACGCGATGGCGCAGGAGCCGGGCGCGCGCCACCAGCCCATGGGCACGCCGGACTTGATGAGCGTCTGCTCCAGTTTGATGTTGGGCACGAAAAGAGCGGGGAACTCTTGGCCGCTCAGGCCGGCGCCGCGGCCGGGTTCGGTGTCGGATTGTTCGCCGAACGAGACGAAATGATCCTGCCACGCGACGACGGAGCCATCGACATCGAGCCCTCCGCGGAAGTGATGCCAGCCGGCCGCGCGGTAGAAGTCGTGCTGCATGTCCTGCTCGCGCGTGCAGGTGAGCTTGACCGGTTTGCCGACCTTTTGGGAGATCGCGGCCGCTTCCACCATGTAGTCGTTGAGCAGACGTCGACCAAAGCCGCCGCCAATGCGCGTCATATGGATCGCAATGTTGTCGGCGGGAATGCCGAGGGTTTTCGCAACCAGGCCGCGACCGCCGGCGGGCATCTGCGTTGGCGCCCAGATCTCGGCGTGGTCACCGTGCACGTATGCGAGGCAATTCTGGGGCTCGAGGTTGGCGTGAGAGACAAATGGATACGCGTAGGACGCTTCGACCTGATGGGACGCGTTCAACAGGGCTGTGGTGATGTCGCCTTCCTGGCCGAGCACCGTTTGGCCCTTGGTTTGGGCGGCCCTTTCCGCAAGGGCGGCGAAACCGGCTGAGCTTTGGTCACCGTAAGGCGAATCGGCCCACTCGACTTTGAGCGCGCGCTGGGCGCGGAAAGTGGACCACGTGTCGGTGCCGATGAGGGCGATGCCGGGAACGAGGCCGGACCAGTCCTCGGATTGGCCTTCGAGGACGAACGCGTCGACGATGCCGGGTTGTTGTTTGATCTCGTCGAGGTTGGCCGACACCACCGCAGCGCCGAACGCGGGGGCCTTCACGTAGGCCGCGTAAACCATGTCGGGGTGTTTGCCGTCGATGCCGAAGAGCGGCTTGCCGGTGACCAGCGCGGGGTTGTCGTAGCCGGGGATGCGGCGCCCCAGGATCTTATAGTCCGCCGGGTCTTTGAGGGCGACGCTGGCCGTATCCGGCACGGGGAGGGTGGCCGCTTTCTTGACGAGTTTGCCATAACCCAAACTGCGACCGGAGGCGTTGTGATGGACGGCGTTGGCGGCGGCATGGCATTCGCTGGCGGGCACATCCCACGTGGCGGCGGCCGCGGCAACGAGCATGGTGCGCGCGGTCGCGCCGAGGCGGAGAAAGTCATCAAACATGGCGGGCGTGGCGCCGCTGCCGCCCGCGACCTGGCGCTTGTAGCGGTCGTCGAGGCCGGCTTGCTCGATCTCGACCGTTGACCAGTCGACCTCGAGTTCTTCGGCGATCAGCATCGGCAGGGAGGTTTTGATGCCTTGGCCGATCTCTGGGTTTTGCGAGATGATGGTGACTTTCCCGGCGGGGCTGATGCGCAGGTGAAAATTGGGCGCAAAGGCATCCGCGGCGGCGGTGGGAAAGGCCGGATTGGAGGCGACGGCGGACCGTCCAGTGAGGCTTAAGCCGAAGGCCAGCCCGCCGCCGATGGCCGTGGAGAGTTTGATAAAACCGCGGCGGTCAAGGGGCGTGGCGCGCGGGGGAGTAGAAAGGGTGGCTGAGCTCATGGCGAGGACGCGGGGGTTTAGGCGGAAGCGGTGGCGCGGGCGGCGTCGTGGATGGCGGCGCGGATGCGCACGTAGGTGGCGCAGCGACAAAGATTGCCCGCCATCGCTCCATCAATGTCGGCATCAGAGGGCCGGGGGTTTTGGGCGAGCAGGGCGGCGGCGCTCATGATTTGGCCGGCTTGGCAGTAGCCACATTGCGGGACGTCGTGTTCATCCCACGCGGTTTGCAGCGCGTGCGTTCCGGCTGGGTCGAGCCCCTCGATCGTGGTGATGGCGCGGTCGCCGATGGCGGAGACGGGCAGCTGGCAGGATCGCACGGCGTTGCCGTCGAGGTGGACGGTGCACGCGCCGCAGAGGCCCATGCCGCAACCGAATTTGGTGCCGACGAGGTCGAGGTGATCACGGAGCGCCCAAAGCAGCGGGGTGTCGGCGGCGAGGTCGACAGAGAGGGCTTGGCCGTTAATAGTGAGGCTGTAGGTGGGCATCGGAAGGTCGGATCGGTTTGAGGTAGGTCGGGGAGGATGAGGCGACGAATTGAAACGGACGAAAAAAATCCCCGCCGGACGAGGGCGGGGATGCGGGCGCGGTCAGGCGTTGGCCTGCGCGTGGGAGCGTTGGACGACCCAGTCGATGATGGCGGCGTCGTTGTCGAGATTGCGCCAGACGAGGGACAGGAACTCGGCGGGCAGGATGTCGTGGGTTTTGAAGAAACGACGGTCACCGCCACACGAATACATCAGTGACGCCGGCAGCTCGCCGCGGAGCTTGGCCTTCGTCTTCGGGATCACGCGCGGCAGCCAGCGGATGCCCTTGGCTTCGGCGTCCTTGCCCGGCATGGCAGCCTCATCCAGGACGATCTTGGAGGGCTTGCCGTGCTGCACATTGACGAAGTAGTCGCGGCGAATGGCCTCGATCGCCAAGGCATTGTCGTAGCCGGGTTCGCCACCATTGTGGTGGTCCTCGGCATAGTCGAACATCGCCTGGGCGGTGATGCCGTTGGCGGCGAGCCACTCAACCTCCTTCGGCGAAAAGAGCTCGGCGGCCGATCGGGCGCCCGTGCCATATTTGTTGACCGCCTTGTCGTAGACGGCGCGGAAAATCGTGGGGAAGGTGTAATGCATTCGGCGGAAATTATGGCGACAAAATGGGGTCGCGCAAACGATTCGTTACATTGCACAGGTGACGAAATCGCCGCGATCAGTCGGCGACCCGGAAGTCGATGATCCGCTTGGCGCGATCAACCTTGCCGACGTTGACGTTGATGATTCCGCCCAGGGCGAAGCGTCGTTTGTGGCGCTTGCCGACCAAAACCGTGCCGTCGTCCTGCGGATAGTAGAAGTCGCCCGGCAGCGTATTCGTGGGGATGAAGCCGAAGGTGAGCGATTCGGTGAGTTCGACGAAAAGCCCGCCGGCCCGCACATCGGTGATCGCGGCTTCGAAGACCGACTTGGTTGATTTGGCCAGCTCACGCTCGAAGAACTCGAGCGTCTTGATTTTGACGCTCTCGCGCTCGGCTTCCTGGGAATTCGTTTCCGTGAGGCTCAGGTGTTCGCCCAGTGCCGTCGCCTCGGCTGCGGTGTAGGGGAGCGCGACGGATGGGGTTTTCTTGCCCTTACCCTTGGCCTTGGCGGTGCCGGGGTCGCCGACCTTGGTGGCGGTGGCCTCGCGGGCGAGGTAGGCGTCGAGCACGCGGTGCACCACCAAATCGGAGTAGCGCCGGATGGGCGAGGTGAAGTGCGTGTAGTCGTCCTTGCTCAGGCCGTAGTGACCATCTGGAGACGCGCGATACGCGGCCTTCTTCAGGCTGCGCAGAAGCGAGATGCGGAGAATGTGGCCCTGCGGGTGCGTCTTAAGGGCGTCGAGCGCCTTCATCATTTCCGGACGCAGGCTGAGGTCGCCGACCTGCACGCCGGCGATGCCGAGTTGCTGGCGCAGTTCGCCGAGCTTTTCCTCGTCGGGGTCGTCATGGACGCGATAGAGCGAGGGCAGTTTCTTGCTCTTGGTGAGATGGGCGACGGCTTCGTTGGCCGCCAACATGAACTCTTCGATGAGTTGGTGGCTTTCGTCGTGTTCGATTTTTTCGAGCCGGTCGGCGTAGCCGTTTTCGTCCACGAAGACCTTGGTCTCGGGCATGTCGAGATCGAGGCTCCCCTTCTTCATGCGGTCCTTGCGCAGGCGCTCGGCCAGAGACCAGAGCTGGCGCACCCACCCTTGGAGTTCCTTCAGCTCCTTGGTTTTGAGCGAGGAAAGCGCGCGGCCGGTGGAGCCGGTCTGGTGTTTGGGCGGGAGGGGAAGCTCGCGGACCTTGACCAAGTCGTTTTCGAAGAGAAGCGCATAGGCCTGCTTGTAGGTGAGGCGTTTGCGGCTGCAGATGATGGTGTTGGCGAAGGTCCTTTCGACGATGCGGCCCTTTGCGTCGAAGGTGAGGAAAGCGGCCTTGGTGAGTCGGTCTTCGGCTTCAACCAGCGAGCAGAGGCCATTGGACAGTTTCTCGGGCAGCATGGGCACCACGGTGCCGACGAGGTAGGTGGAGTTGCCGCGTTTCTGGGCTTCGGTGTCGAGGGCGGTCCCTTTTTTGACATAGGCCGAGACATCGGCGATGTGCACACCGACACGGATCTGGCCGCCTTTGAGCTCCTCGATGGAGAGTGCGTCGTCGAAGTCTTTGGCGTCGTCGGGATCGATCGTGAAGGTCGGGATCTTGCGGTAATCGCAGGGCTGGCCGGCGCCTATGCCCAGCTGATCGAGGCGTCCGGCGGCGGCGGATGCGGGCACCTGGGCAGGGATGTCCCGCACCTCGGCTTCGACGGCTCCGGGGAAATGTGGCGAGAGATTGAACTTGCGATAGACGCCCAGCAGTTCGGCGCGCGGTTCGAAGGTTTTCCCGAGGCGCTCAATGACCTTGCCCTGCGGCGGCTTGTGCGGGTTCGTCCACTCGTGCAGGCGGACGACGACCTTGTCGCCCGGGCCGGGCAGCTGGGGCAGCTTGGCCTCGGCCGGATCGCCGACGGCGATTTCGTGCACGAAACGGGGGTCGTCCGGCGTGACGTAGAACTTGCTGCGCACGCGGGCGAGGGTGCCGACAACCTCGGTCTGAGCTCGCTCAATGATCTCGGTGACCTTGCCGTGAGGCTCGTCTTCGCGGCCCTTGCGCACGCGCTTGGGCGGGCGGGTGCTGATGCGCACGCGGACTTTGTCGCCGTGAAAGGCGAGGTTGGTATCGTCGGGCGCGATTTGGACGGACGGCGGCGCGGGTTTACCCGGTTCGAGCGGCAG
>CAXBDS010000072.1:0-21903 GCA_963974355.1 uncultured Opitutaceae bacterium | reverse complement strand
AGGAGAGGGCACCCGAGAGAAGGTCGCACACTTGTAGTTGCTCGATCTCATGGCTCCGCACAGTCTGCACCCGCTCGATGATTTGCCGGTCGAAATCATAGCAGTTTTTGCAGAGCACCTCATGCAGCTTTGCTACTTTCGCAGCGCCGACGGTATCCTTTATATCTAAATAAATTCGGTGATGTGCCTCCGGAATGAGCAGCACATTCAAGAGCTGAAAATACATCTTATAATACCACGTGTCGTGATCGTGTCCGAATTTATCGTGGGCGAGTTTCGATTTATCAGGCACCACGAGACCCCGGTAATGGAGATCATCGGCGTCAAAAAAGTAATCAATAACCGCGAGGTAGTAATCGACTTTAGCTGGCGAGACCTTGGTCCACTTCGCTTCGAAGTTGGCCGGCATCCCGTGGTCACGTTTGATCTCCCGCAGCCGCTCGGCAATCGCCCTCGACTTGTCCTCTGGGCACCACACCGCACCTAGCACCATCGCTTTTTGTCCGTCATTCTCCAAATGACAGCTCTCGTCGCAGTAGAGGTTGTAGATCGGTTTCATGGATAGTCCCGTTTCGCCAGTAGAGGCGCGATTTTATCTCGTGTGTAGCTGGCGATGCCGTCGAGGACCGAGTCCACGGTAGCCATGACTTTGTCGATCATGGCTTCTGACATATAGAAGACTACGGGGTCGTCCCCCGAGGTTGCCTTGGTAAACCACTCGATTGGGAAGCCCCCGTCTCGGATTGTTTGCTCAAACGCCCGCCGTTTTTCCATTGGCCACTCGAAGCCATTGTGGAACATCTTGTTCCGGTAAAGAAACAGGGCGTCTAGCACCTGCTTGTAATCGGCTGGGAATTGGCTGGAGAGGCCTAGGGCATCAGCGATTTGCTCGACGCCTAGAACCAAATCCTTCCTGAAGCGGTTACCCTCCCAAACCCAATGACAGTCGCTCGCTTTCTCGGGCGCTCCCGCCCACCGTGCATGACCGACCGGCGGCTCGCCTAGCTCCGTGAGCTTCTGGCAAATCGCACGGAGATATTGGTGGAATACGGTTTCGAGTAGCGGCGCCAGCATCCCTAGAGCCGCCATGCTGTGGGCGGCAGCATGGTAGGTCGCCTCGTGAAGGCATCCAACCCAACTATCCACCGCGTGCTGCTGGGCATCTTCATCGCAGACGGTTCTCGCGTGCTCCTCCCATTCCTGAATCTCCTTCGTAATTTCCGCATCGGCCTCCTTGGTTTTCGCCAGCAGACCGTAAACGGCGATCAACTGGGGCTCGATGTTGATGTCCACACCAAGGTCGAGGAGATACCAGCGCAGCTCCATTTCCGGACTCTGATCCAACTCGAATCCACGGAATTGCTCCCATCGAGGGTCGGGGGTTGGCGCTGTGTTTTCAGGTGTCGTCATAGGATCACTTCCACCGCTGCTGGATGTATTCCTGCGTTTGGCTTGGCGTTAGCTGGGTAGTCGAGGGACCCGTGCGAATGTAGAAGTGCTCCGCGTCGCCGTCCTTAACAAATACCGGTTTCGCTGATTTGTGGCACTCCACCACCATTACCCGTCGCTCCTCGTATTCGTCGAAACGCACATGGGCAAATGTCATTGCCGACGGTCCCATGCGGACGTTCACAAGATTTACCAAGTGCAGACCCATTTTATCCTCACTTGCGAACTCATCAGCCTCAACTCCAAGGGGTGTTCCATCGTCACGCACGCCGACGACTAATCGCCCGCCAGCTGTGTTCAGGAAACCGGCTATAGTCTTGAGGACGGCCAATTCCATTCGAGGGTCTTTTTGTCCGGTGTGTTGGTTGATGCGGAGCGTCGATTTGAACTCAACTTCACCCGACTCCCCGCTGTTCACGAGCTGAGCCACACTCAACGTCGTCGCGGTTGGCGCCTCTTCATAGCCGGCTGCGAGTGTGCGATACCCGTCGCGAATCACTTCTGCCATCAGATCGCGGCGTTTCTCCAAGAAGCGCGGATATTCCAGGTGCTCCCAGTTTTCAGGCAACGCATGCCAGCGATACATACGTTTTAACTCATCGCTGCCAAAACGTGCTTGCATCACTGGCAGGTATTTCGCCGGGGCCTCGTCGGATATGTCGCCATTGTCTCCCCATTCGACCAACGCATAGTTTGCGATCTGATTTGTTTCCCGCGTCTCCGTTATCTTTAGCGTCTTCAGGTATGCCTTAGGAAAGAGATGATGACGTTCCACTGCCGCCCGCATCGCCTGGGTGGACGGGTCGAGTAGCTCTGCCACCTTGAGCTTCGAAAACAGGGCCTTCGCATCCAGCAGCACGAGTGAGGCATTGTAGGCAAACAAGGAGGGGCTCCGAGGTGACGAGGTCGCGAGATCGTTGGGCAGGGTAATGCTCCAAAAATCGTCGGTCATCGCCATGTCACACGCCTGCTCCAATGTGCGGATAAACTGATCGGCAGTCGTGAGTCCACGGAATCGCGCCAAATCGAACTCCATCGCCGATTCCGGCGAGCCCGTGAAGCGGCCGGTCAACGACGACATGAAAAACCAGCGGGCAATCACACCCCGTAGGCGAAACTCCTCCACTCCGAATTCGGTGCGCCCCATCAGGTAAAATACATACGACATGAGCAGGTTATTCTGAGAGCTGATCATCTTCTCTCCTCGGAATCCCGCCTGCCGAATGCACTTCAGAAAGTCATGCCAATACTGGAGGTTCAGCACTCGGCTCTGTGCCTCTTGCAGGAGCTTGAACTGGGCTACACGGCGTTCATCGCTGAATAGGCCTGTATCCAGATCCTTACCACGCAGGAGCGAGTAAACATATTTTAGTCGCGCGCGCTTGAACCCTAGCCCCACACCTACTCGGAGAAGCTGATCGGGGTCGGGTGTGATGAAGTGATTGAAAGAGGAGGGAGCTCCGTTCGCCGGCACTCGTGCTTGTCGGCAGAACGCTTCCAACTGGGACCTGCCTTCATCCCAGAATACCGACATCAGCGTGAGGATGAAATCCGATTGGTTGAGCGGGGTTCCCTTGCTGTTGATACGCACAAACACATCCGAAACAGCCTCTTCGTCGATGGATGCCGAGAGCTCCAATGCGGTAAACGGAAATCCGTCCAATCCGTAAACCTTCAAGATCGAGTCTTCGATTTTATCGACGTTCTGTTCCGACAGCGGGCGCACCGCCTGCAATCGCTCTGTGTATTCACGGATGACCTTGGTAATCTTGGTCTCCTTGGCCCACAGCACCGAAATGCTGGGGATGTAAGCCGTGTCGCGACTGATCGCAGCATCTGCGACCTCGAACTTTTCCTCCATGGGGTTGAACGCGATCTGGATGGGCTCACGCTCATAATTTTCCCGCAGCACCGGCACCCCTCGAACGACGGCATAGAGAGAGGTCAACCGCTGTTGACCGTCAACGATCAATAAGCGCGGGGGCTTCTGCTTCTGATCCTCACCTATGGTTTTCGAGTCCTCTGTGAGAGCGTTTTGCCACAGAAGCAGGTAGCCGACCGGATACCCCCGATACATCGAGTCAAACAGGTCACGCACCTTGGCGTTCTTCCAAACGAAGGGGCGCTGAATATCCGGCAATCCGATTTCCCCCATCTGGATGTAACCGACGAGGTCCTTGAGGGTGTAGTCGACTTTTTTGAATACCGTTTCGGACATGGCGGATTATGGATTTTTCGTTAATGCGATTTCTTTCCTACCGGCATCGTAGCGGTAGTTCACAATCTCTCCCGAGATCAGCAGGCGAACCGCCGTCTCGATGACGCAGAGGGGCACACTAAACCACTCCTTCGGGGTATGGTAGTTCCCCTGTCCATCGGTCACCTGGATCTTCGCGGTCGCGTGATCAAAAAAGCGGTGAAGCAGGTTCTCCAGCTTCGGCAAATTCACGTTGTAGCACCGGAACGTGCTGACCAAGGCGACCGGCGCCATGAGGTAGGTCGGCTCGTTCACCGCATTTTGAATACGCGCCTCGATGCTACGTCGGGCGAGGCCGATCTTGTAGAGATTGGGAATCGCCTTCACGTCCGGATTTTCACTCAGGGAGCGCAGCACATAGATGAAACCGGATGCTTGGTCATCATCGGTGACCAGCATCGGATTCAATGCGTCTTCCTCCAGCTCGGTGACTCGACGGCCATCCTTGTAAAGCTCACTCGCGAGCGAGCGAAGCAACATGTCGGACTCGGTGCCGTTCTCGAAAATGCAGCGAAGCCGCGCATTCCATTTTCCGTTTTTTTCTACACGCTCACCGACCTCGGAAACGAGTAGGAGAATGCCGCGAAGGACATAGAACTTCCCCACCTCGATTTGTTGCTCGTTAGCGAACGGCAACAGCCGACGCTTCTCGGCTTTGAAGTCGGCCTGGCAGCGCAAAAACTGCTCCTCGAACACATGGAAATCCTTACACGGCTTCCGCTGCGCCACGTAATCAGGTGATTCTACATCCTTCGGGGACGGGACGTGCTTGAGCGTGAAGATGTCAGGCGTGGTCGCGGTGAGATCATCGAGGAACGCATCGTCTAAAATATCATCAATTGAAGCTGGTGGCGGTGCCTCGCTCGCCGGTGCTTGCTCAACTTTTTTCAACAGCCCGTAGGTGTCGAAGGGGGCAAGCCTTTCGCACTGGGCAGGATTCCGCCTAATGGCACTTAGCCTGGTGAAGAGCAGGCGTTCATTCATGGCCACTCCACGTTCGACCGGTGCGGTTCCCGTCACTTCAACGAAGCGAATCAGCTCATTAAACCCCTCAAGCAATCGCTCTTCCTCCGTTGTCTGCGGAGTGCGCTTGGGCTTCACCCTCAACAGCCCCAAATCATCGGCGGCGATAAGCCGGTCTAGCTCTTCGTCGGTCATGGCCTATTTCCCGCGCTGCTGCCGCAGCTTTTGAATGAAGATGAGTGCCTGGGCCATCCGTTGCTCAAGCGGATCAAGCGCGTTGATGTTCGGTTGCCGCCCCGTCTCTTGGACGAAGACCTTGATTTTGGGGAAAAGCAGGATCGCTTCCGCATCCGTCATTTGGATACGCGTAGCGGCGATACAGTCCTGAATCACTTTCAGGGTCGGTGCGTTTACGTCCTTCGACAGAATCTCGTAGGCGCGTTGGAATGGATTGATCGAGTCGATGAGGTCGATACTCAGGTCGTCGATATTGATGAACTGACCGGCCATGCGGATAAACCGCTTGTCCCCGACCACTTCAATTTCCCCCGCACGGATCACCGAATCCGCGACGACATGCTGGCGCACCTGCTCTTGCTCGTCCTTCGTCAGCTGGGGGTATTTCGTCTCGATGACTTTCGGGATAAGAACCTTGTTCAGCACCTCGGGATCGACGATTCCGGCGATGGCTTTCGTGACGGCATCGTCACTTAGAATCGCTGCCTTCAAATCGTTGATGTCTTGCTCGACGATCTTCTTTACGCGCTCCGTGGTGGCTCCCTTGAGCCCCTTCACCCGAATCTCACCGGGCGGGGTGTCCTCGCCGTCCTGCTTCGGCTTAAACTTGATCACTGGTGCCAGCACCTGCTCCATGAGAAGGGAGCACGTGATCGCCTTCAGCATGTTGTTAACGGAGATTGCCACATCGGCGTCCTTAGCGTCCGGCTGGGCAATCAGGTTGGTAAACTGAGCGTGTTTCTTGCCTTTGCTGTCACGCGTGCACCGTCCGATGATCTGAATGACCTCCGTGAGTGAGCCACGATAGCCAACCGTCAGCGCGTGCTCGCAGTAGCTCCAATCGAATCCTTCCTTCGCCATACCTAAGGCGATGATGAGATCCATATCCTCCGGATTTTTGATTTTCCGCAGGTAGCCCACCACCCGGTCCCGACGGTTGGGGTCGTCATCAACCAAATCCGCAACCTTGATGATTTTCCCGTCGATCTTCCGCTTAACGTGCAATACGCCGGTTTCGGGATCGGTGAATTCGACAGTTCCGATGAGGTCGAGAATCGTGTCCACCTCGCCATGCTTGTCCTTCGTGGATTCACCGGCTCGGACGTGCGGGATGTGCAGGATGGTTTTCTTGTCGGTGTTCAGCACGTCGGCAATCGCCGTGAGATACCGGCCCTGGTAGAAATGGTAGCCGATGCCGAGTGACTTCAGGTGGTCGTAGCCGTTGAGCTGCTCGTAGTAATTGTAAGTGACGCCGGTGAACTTGGCCTCGTCCTCAGGCAACAGCACCGGCTGACTGTCACCGCGAAAATAGCTCCCGGTCATGGCCACCAGATGTGCGGTGCTACCGCTCATGATGCCTCGAACCAATTCCCCCAGCCTGCTGTCTTCATTTCCTGAAACGTGATGGAATTCATCCACCGCCAGCAGGCATTCGTTGAAGTCCGTGCTGTCCAGTTGTTCGAAAGCAAAACGCAGCGTGGCATGTGTGCAGATGAGGATGCGGCCATCACCTGCGATGAAATTCTTGAACGCGCCCACCTTACCTTGATCACTGCCCGGAGTGCAGAGGTTGTGCTGTGGCGGCACCGTCCAGTCGGCAAAAAAACCGTGCTTACTCAACGGCGTGCTGTCGAATGAACCACCGATAGATCGCTCCGGCACCGCGATGATTGCCTTCTTCACCCCCTGATTGTGCAGCTTGTCGAGTGCGATGAACATGAGCGCCCGCGATTTGCCGGAAGCGGGCGGGGCTTTGAGGAGCAAGTATTGGGCAGCACGCGCCGCGTAGGCACGCGCCTGCATTTCGCGCATGCCCATCGTATTGGTTGAGGTGCTCTCCCCCGTGGCGGCGTATTCGACGTGGATCAGATCAGGCATGGTATCAGGACTTCTTGGATTTGGCGGTCGCCTTCGTGGGGGAAGCTGGCGCGAAGAGTTCGCCCGCCTCGGCGGCGGTCATTTGCTCGTAGAGCGCAAAGAGATACTCCAAACGCTCCTCATCGCTGCTAAATGGCTTAGTGCGGTAACACTGCTCGACCGCCTCATCCAGTTCACGATGTGCTGACAGTAAATCAGCGGGCGTTGATTCCGGGTCGTAAAGCCAAGCAATAGTCTTCTCAGGGTGATGCTCGCGGGCGACTAAAACGGCTTCCGCACTGTGGGCGATTTTCTCTCGCTGGGCTGGGTTAAGCTTAGGGATGGGAAAATTATTGTAGCAAATAGACGATGAGTAGCGAATTCGCGTTTCGAGTCCGCCTGCTACCGCCCGCGACCACACCATGTGCATGCGGCTCGATACGATTCCGAAAATGGTCGGCTCGGCTTGGTAAACCGCGATTGCGGAATTTGTGATGATTGCCGATGACGTGATGAAGCCGATAGGAATGTATTCGCGATTTTCTGAAGTGTGAAGAGGCACCAAAAGAGCGATGCCTTCCTGATGGCGAACTTCGCCAAACTGATGAGAGCGCGCAGCGAGACGATTAGTCGCTTCTCGATCACTGTTTTCGCGATGGGCCCTAACTGCGGCAATCCGATCAACGATAAACGGAACATCCGATGCATCGCACAGCTCCGCGTCCGTGATCCAAAGGCAAAACCGTCCTTTTCCATCAATGAACTCTTCGGTGCCAAGCAGCCGCCGGATAAAACGGCCTGCAGATGGATGACTAGCCAGTAAAGAATCTCGTTCGTCTGGTCGGAGCATGAGTCCGCCTCCGTCGTTTGGCATATTCCCAAAATCACAGGGCGGCATGTCAGAAATCGAGCGCCGGCGCTTATGCACAAAAACGTTTCTTCCCGCGACCAAGTAAGGGTTAATGTTTTCAACCGTTCTGACCACGGTAGTGCCGAACAGGCGTTTTGGACGCCCCTGCGTTTGGCGTATGCCAATAATGACACATGTTACACCGGCTTTAGCCTTCGCACTGTTTGCCCATTTGAACGCCTGATAAGCGAAGTGAAACTCCAGATCACTTAAGATGTGAGGCCAAAGTAGCGCCACCTGCTCGCCTTGGCAGATCGAGTTTGTCGTCACGAACGCAACAGCGGCGTTAGTTTGTCGAACATACTCTGCGGCTTTCAGGAAAAAGCACGCGATGTAATCGAGGTTTTTATGCCCGTCTAAATCACCCGCGACACAAACGACGTCAGACTTCTGCTCCGGGGTTTGTTTTCTCGCTCCGTAGTATGGCGGATTTCCGAGAACGAAGATTTCGAAGTCTTCGTCCTTGGGGCATGTGCGTTTCCAGTCCGACCGCAGCGCGTTTCCACAAACGATTTTTGCGCCGTCTTTCAGCGGCAATGACGCCGGAGTCTTCTCGAACGCCTGCGCAAATTCGATGTTCATCTGGTGCTCTGCGAGCCATAGGGCGAGAATGGCAATCTCATGGGCGAAATCGTCGAGTTCGATACCGTAGAACTGGCTGACTTGGATGCCGGAGAACGAGAACGGAAGCTGGCCGGTGAGTCGTAACAGTTCCTTGTAAACTGCCATCTCCAGCCGTCGAAGTTCCTTGTAGGCGATGATGAGGAAATTGCCGGAACCACAGGCAGGGTCGAAAAGGCGCAGCCGGTAGATCCGGGCGAGCAGTTTGTTTAGCCGCCCCGCTGAGCCCTTGGCCTTTTCGAAGTCTTCGTAGAGTTCGTCAAGGAACAGGGGCTTAATCACCTTCAGGATGTTGGGCACGGAGGTGTAGTGCATGCCCAACTCGGCGCGTTTTTCGTCATCGACGACCCCCTGGAACATGGAGCCAAAAATGTCCGGGTTGATTTCCCGCCAGCTCTTCTGGCCTAGCTCGATCAACTTTTGCCGGGACTTGGCCGAAAACGACGGAACTACTGAATGGCGAACGAGCGTGTCCCGAAACAGACCGCCATTTACGTAGGGAAAATCAGCGAAATGTTTGGCTGGTTTCGCTTTTGGATTTGGAGCCGTATTCAGGACAAGAAAGAGCTGCCGCAGAAAATCGGACAGGTCGGAACCATCTGGCTGCGTGTAGCTCTCAACGGCAGACGTGAACGATTTGTCCGGAAAGATGCCGGTGTCTTCGGCGAAGTAGCAGAACAGAAGACGGGTGAGAAAAACATTTAGAGCATGGCGTTCTTCACGAGTCGTCGGGGGGGTGTCCGCCCGGATGAGGTCGTAAAGTTTCGCCATGTTTTCCGCCGCCTTTACGTCGGCCTCCGCCTCCGCGTGAACGGTGCTCTTCTCCATCCCGGCCAGCGGGAGGAAAAAAGTGTAGTGCTCGTGCAGGTCCCCGATGGGAAAATCCACGCTGTCTTTCCGTTTCGTGTCGAAGGCCGCGAGCGTCTTGAAATCGGTAGCGATCAGGAAACGCGGCTTGTTAGCCGAAATTTTGGAGTCCTTTTGCGCGGCCGCAATCGCCTGCTGCGGCGTGCGGAGGCCCGGTGGCAGCGGTTCGAAATAGACCTTGGCTTTGAGCAACGTGCAGCCTGGCTTCTTGGTGACATTCAGACCGCCGCCCTTGAGGCGGGCAATCGTTGCCTTGGGTAAGCCAAAGCAGGCTAGAAAGTCGTAGATGAAGTCATCCGGCTTAACATCATTTGAAAGCTCTGTAATGCTATCGATGATCTGTGAGAGGGTAACGCGGTTGCTCATCTTGGGTTAGGCGAAGCGGGTATGAACGAGGGGAATACTGCGTGCGGTCAGCATGTCCGCTCCGACGTGAACAAGATACTGAAAAATCACCGCACGGATCACCGCTTGCGCTGGGGCGGGCTGGGCCTTGAGCCAGGTGGATTGCTGAATTGCGACGAGGACCGCCACAAACGATACGCTGTGGAAGAACTGGCGATGGTTCGGATTGCCCTTCGACGGCTCGAGCCAATCCGGCAGCGACGCGAGAAAATAGCCAGTTCCCGTGTATAGGATGAACTTGCCGACGGGGAACGGCTCCTGCGGGTTTGTCTCTCTACGATGCCACCACTCTGAGAGGACCCACGCACCACCGACGAGCACCCCGGTAATCCGATGTTCCTTGGCTTTCATGAAATAACCTCCTTCGCAAGCCGTGCTGCGTCCGCCGCCGTGAGCACACGGACGGATGGAGCTTCGACATCGGCCGCCGCCGCAAACTCGCCTTCGAACGGGACTGCGATCACCACGACATCGCAGCGAAGCAGTTCCCGCAGTCGGCGGGCAATGCCTACGGTCTTCTCAAAATCGCGCCCCACGTTGAACTTGGTCTCGATCCCCACGCGCTTATCCGCGCCCTCGATCAAGAAATCAACCGACGCGATGCCCTCGCACACGTCGCGACGGTAGGTCACGCCCGCTTTGTCGAGTTCACGCCCTACCGCATTCTTGAAGTTGATCGACTGCGTGCGAGCTTCGAGCCAGCGCTCGACCCGTTCCCGCTCTTCCGCCGGGTTGCGCGGATCGTTCGCCACGGCTTCCTCGCCCAGTGCTTCAGACAGCCGACCGGTAAAGGCTCGAAGGATCATTTGCTCCTCGTGGGTCGAGGTGCAAAGCCGCTTCATCAATCGGGTCAATGTGACCTGTTTTGGCTTGGAATGCCCCTGCACGATTCGACTCAACGCGGTTTCGCTAATCCCGATATCGCCCGCCAGTTGCACCCCCGTCAGTTGCCGACGGGCCATGAGAAGACGAATACTGTCGCCGAGAGCGTTCACGGCTCATGGATTTATGTTCACTTAAATTGCACTACAAGCATTAAGGTGTTACATTTTGCATAAATTTTGACTTAAATATGACCATCTCTAGGCCCTCGACCACATGAGCAATGATCTGAATGAGCGCTTTAACGTATCTGCGGACGATCTACAGCGCTATGACTGGCAGGCACTAATCGCCAAAGCGGAACGTCCTGAACGGCACTACCACTTAAGCATCCTTGGCGCGGGGGCCAAGGGCTACAGTGACTCCGGCGACGATTTGGGTCGCCGCGTTTTCGCTCTTCTCCACGCCGTTGCTTCGTTTCACCTCAACCAAGATTCTCACGGTAATCCCTACGGACCCATGTGGACCAACTCCGATGGCTCTCGGTCACTTTGCGCTGAAGATCTCTCCGATGCCGATCTCGAAGCATTGTCAGGTGTTGTTGCAGAAATCCAAGACCCTGAGTTTCGCTCTCGTGTCGCCGATGTCCTTTGGGTCACCAAAAAGGACTTCAAGGCCGCTAAGCTCGCCGTTACCGCATTTCTCGAATCTGCTGAGAGGCTGAAAACGGATGACCTGTGGCCACCCTATGCAGAGCGCATTGAGCGCGCTGCGCGCATTTCTGAAATTCGAGGATTCGAAGCCGAAAAGACCCAAGTCATTGCCGCGTTAAAAGCCGCTATAGCAGAATTTGCGGAGAATTCAAAATCAGGACTCCTTTGCAGCCGTCTCATGTCGATCCTGCTCTCTCTCGACGAAGGCGACCCCACTCAGTATGCCGCCTTATCGGAGCGTCTTGCACGTGAATTTGCCGGCCTCAACAACTGGCATTTCTCAGAAGACTATTGGCAGTTGGCGGAGCAGTGGCATCGCCGCGCGAAAAACGGATCGGAAGCGCAACGCTGCGCAATCGAAGCTGCCGAGTGTAACATCTCCAACGGACAGGGCGCATTGAAAGGGACCGGGCGCGCGATGTCCGCAGCTACTTGGATAGGCAAAGGACTGGAGGCGTTGCGCCGAGCCAAAGGCAGTAAGTCGCGCATAGAAGCTGTGCATCGTCAGCTATTAGAAGTGCAGGCTCGCATCCCAAGTGAAATGGGCTCCGTAGGACCGGATGTGGGGAAAATCCCCGGATTTAGGGAAGACGAAGCCCTACACCAAAAGGCGTCACGTGAGTTTGTGAGTGGGGTGGATTTTAGAACCGCACTGGAGCGATTCGCGAACATTGCCCAACCGACTGATTTCGAGGAGACGAAGCGCCATCACGAGGAATCGTCTAAGAAGTATATCCTCCAGCATTTTATAGGCATCTCACAGATCGACCACAGCGGGAAAACCTCAGATGTGCTGCCGCCTTTGATCGGAGGCACACCTGAAGAGCAAGCGGAGGCTCAGTTGAAGCATCTCTATAACCAAGCGCGAACCATCCAGTGGCAGATGCCTGTGGTTTGGCGCATCCAACCGGCACGTGAGTCCATCCTCCAAGAGCATGCCGTTCGCCGCAGCGACCTGCTTTTCCTCGTTCTGAACAATCCTCTCATCCCCCAAGGTCACGGAGGGATCGTGCTCCGGGGAATCCAAGCGGGGTTTCACGGGGATTGGTTGGTGGCCATGCACCTGCTTATTCCACAGCTGGAGGCCTCGATTCGAGAGGTATTGCAGCAGCTCGGTGCAATAACGTCGGGGATGCGCGATGGAATCCAAGCCGAGAAACAGCTTAAGGATCTCATGGAAATGCCGGAGTTTCTGCAGTTTTTTGGCCCCGACATCCTATTCGATTTGCGCGGAATCATGATTGAGCGGTTTGGCCATAATTTGCGAAACGAGTTCGCACATGGCCTTCTTCATGAAGGTGGGTTCTATGGACCGGGCTCCGTTTACCTTTGGTGGCTGGCTATTCACCTCTATTGGAGAGGCTTTCGGCTAACGCTCAAACAGCCCGAATCCGACACGGATTGATGCTAGCCGAGGGCTCGAATTCTTCGTGCGTGGCCGTGCCCAGAGGGTGCCTTTAAGGTAGCACCTGCGACGGCTGGCGGTCTCCGCGCTGCGCACTACGCCCGTCCACGCCTCTAGGTATTGCTCGCTGGCGGGCGCTGGCGGCTACGCCGTCCCGCGTCCCGTCCCGCTGCGCTCCACCTTGCGCAGCCGGTGCTTCCCGTCGGCATCCCTCGGGGGCGGCCGATTTTTCGGTTTGGCCATCGGAGGGCTCCGCGTAATGCAGCCAACCACGCCACGATATACCGCACTACGCTACTAGCATTTCTGGTCTGAGATTGACATTTAAACCCGGAGTATATGTATTCATCTCATCATGGAACAGGGCGTCACAATCTTTGGTTTTCAAAACGGGTTAGCCATTGATCTTACACAGGTTGCTACGTCGGTCCTGATAGCGCTCGTGATGTTTTGCGTAAAAAAGGGCTTGGCCGCCATCAAAGAGACTTCCAAAAAAGCTCTGATGTAAGTTTCTCTCCACAGTAGAGAAGCTTACACTTAGAATTGCCACTCGGATGTCTCGTGGACCCGGCACCAACGAAAAGCTTTTAAAGGCCTATTTAGCGGCCAACGCGGGTTGGACGACCTTCGAGACGGTGCGTTGGCTTCTTGCCCCGCAGACCGGCGGAAAGTTACCCGCTAAGCTTTCTGCATCATGGGACACGTCCCTTCATCGGTCGCTCAAGACCTTAGCCAAGCGGGGAGTTGTTGAAATCAAGAAGCGCCGCCTCCTTGATCTAGACGAGGTGGTTGCTCATTACCCAAACAAAACCCTCGCTACGTCCGTTCGAGAGTTGAGGGGGCTCGTGCTGCCCGTGATTGCTCAACTCGAGAAATCCAATGGCGGACTCTCTGTTCGCTACGGGCTAGAAGCCAACGAGCGACACATTCTGACGAAGCTTTCGCCCGAGGTGCGGGCCGATACATGGGCGCAGTGGAGGTCGCTTGAGGTCGATTTGCGCCACTCGTTGGCTACGCAGGAAGACGACAGTCTACTCCTACTCGTAATGAAAGGCAGATCGCTCTTCAAAGCACGCGAGCAACATCGAGCGGAGATGGCACAGGTCAGTTGGCCCCTACAAACTCTCATCAATGAATGTGAAAGAAAGAACCTGATTCCTTCGCACACCCTCGACCGGTTGAAACGCTTCTACGTCGCAATTAACCCTCCGTCGCGGGCGAGCGAGCTGAAACTGAAGAGCCTCGTCCACTCTTATGCCAGCATCCACGGAAAATCGGGCCCGGCTCGCCTAACCCCAGACGCGGTAAGGCTCCTTCATGAGAACCTGGAGAAGCCTCTAACGACATTGAAGGCCTTCGAGCCTGCACCCCAAACTACATATGCGTGGATGCACCCCGAGCCGAAGCCGACGCCACTACTCCACAAGCTTTTTGACCGCACCATTGTCGGGCAATTCCGATTTATCCGCTTAAACTCCGGCTCTTCCCCGAAACCAGACGCAGAGGCACCCGAATGACACTAGCCTTAGCCTCGAATTCCTCTTCCCCTCCTGCAGACCCGACGCCCCCGCGAAGGGCTTTTTCGTCCCCGTTTAGGTTGCCAGAAGGTTGCCAGAAACCGTGTTTTTGGCTTCCCATGGCTGCCACTGGCTGCTTTTATGTTCTTGTTATAAACCACTAACAATCAACTAAGTCCGCGTTAATTCGCAACTTAGCCCAGATGGACGCAATCGTTTCGAGTCCCGTCCATCCCGCCATTTTAGCCCTCGTTTCACGACGAGGGCTTTTTCGTGGCCGCATCGGACGGCGGGTAGCGACGCCCAGTTCGGCGGGTCGATTCGCCGCCCAACGGGGGCATGCTTTCCGCGGATGGAGCTTTTTGTTAGGTGCATGAGGTGATTAACTATATAATTAAATGAGCCGGGGTGGGGCGGTTTATTATCACCTTATTCCAGGTGCTTTAGACATGGGGTTATCATGGGTATTATAAGGCTGGATGGCCCGTCGAACGATAGGGAGGGTATTGTTTTTAGTTATGATACATAACGTTAGGTTTTCTCTATCAATTGATATAGATAAACCGCCGGTTGAGTCTCGCCGCCCCTCTGGGAGAGGCGTTGGGTTTTGATGGTCGTCGAATTGATGTAGTGACGTCTGCGGGCGCCCCCGCAGTTCCTCACCACAGATAGAGTCGAGGCACGGGATGATTTTATCCCGGTGCCGTCCGTGGCCCATAGTTTAACCCGAAAGAAGATGCTGATGAATGTAAGTAACTTGAAACAAAGACTGGCGTGGTCCTTGGGGCTGATGGTGGCGGCGATGACCGGAGCGACCCCCTTGTCGGCCGCACCCGAGACCCCGACGGAGTTTTTTGGTTTTGCGCCCGGCACCTCGGGTGAATTGGTGACCTACCCGAAGGTGATCAGCTATTTCGAGTCGTTGGCGGCCGGCAGTGATCGGGCGGTCTACGAGCAGGTGGGAACGACGACCGAAAATCATCCTTTCGTGCTGCTTACGGTGAGTTCGCCGGAGAACATGAAGAACTTGGATCGCCTGATTGAGATCAATCAGCGCTTGGCGGATCCCCGCGGGTTAAGCGAGGCCGACGCACAGGCTCTGATCGCGGAAGGAAAACCCTTTTACTTCCTCTACACGTCGATTCATTCGACCGAGGTTTCGAATTTTCAGGCGATCACGGAGATCGCGCATCGCTTGGTGACTGATCGCTCGCCGGAGATGATGCAGACCTTGAAGGACGCGGTCGTGCTGATCGTGCCGTCGCAGAATCCGGACGGGCAATACCTCGTGGTGGACCACTGGTATAAGACCAAGGGCACGAAATTCCAGCGGGTCTACCCGGACTTGTATCACAAATACACGGGCCACGACGACAACCGCGACTGGTTCATGTTCACGCAGATCGAGACCCGGATCAATCTGGGCCTGCAGGCGAAATATCGCCCGGTCATCACCCACGACATGCACCAGATGGGCGGTCGTGGCGCCCGCATTTTTCTGCCGCCGTTTGACGACCCGTTCGACAAGAACATGAGCCCGCTGCTGCAGATCGAGCAGGCCAACGTGGGCCAAGCGATGGCGGAAGCGTTGCTCTCGGCCGGCAAGGAGGGCGTCAACTGGGGGGCCCGTTACGACATGTGGTCCCCGGCTCGCCAATACATGATTTACAAGGGGCAGCCGCGCATCCTTTCCGAAATCGCGACGAGCAATCTCGCCGATCCGGTCAAGAGCCCCGACGGCAAACCGCTCGGCCCGCAGGAGACGTCGCGCGATTTCCCGGTCGCCTACTCGAAGGACACGTGGACGTTGGAGCAGCAAGTCGACTACGGCGTGATCGTGGCGCTGGCCGGCATCGAGCACGTTGCCAAATACGGGAAGTCCTTTCTCGAAAACTTCTACAAGGTCCAGCGCTCGTGGGTGAACCGCACCGCCGGGCCTTACGCCTACGTCGTCTCTGCCGATCAGCGCGATCCCTACGCGACTTACGAGATGTTGGAGATCCTTGAGACTGCCGAGGTCGAAATCGAGCAGGCGAAGGCGGCGTTCAAGGCGGGCGACAAGTCCTACCCGGCCGGCTCGTGGGTGATTCGCGTGGCGCAGCCCTACGGTGCGTTCGCCAAGACGATGTTGGAAAAACAGGATTACCCGGATCTGCGCGTGTTTCCGGGTGGTCCGCCTAAGCGTCCTTACGATGCGGCCGGCCAGACGCTGTGGATGCTGATGGGCGTCGACGTGGCGGAAATCGAAAACCCGTTCCAAGCTTCTTTGGAACGCGTCGCGCACGTTGCTCCGACGCCGCAGCCGATGCCGAAGGCGTCCGACGGTTTTTACCTGATGGGCCCGGAATCCTACGGGGACTTCAAAATCGTCGCCGAGTTGCAAAAGGTCGGCGTGCCCGCGGCCCGTGCGGCCACGGCCTTCCAGGTCGCGCACACGACCTACGCGCCGGGCACTTTCATCGTGCCGGTCAACGCCACCACCACCCCGATCATGACGAAGGCCGCGGAAAAGCTCGGTATTCCGATCGGGGTTGTGGGGCAGGTGCCGTCCGTCGCCGGTTACACGTTGAAGCCCGGCACGCGCCTCGGGCTCTACCGCTCGACCAACATCATGCCGGGCGGCTGGCTCATGTGGGTCTTCGACCAATACGGCATCAACTATCAGGTGGTGAGCGCCGACGATTTCAAAGGCGACCTGAACGACAAATACGACGTGATTCTCATGCCGGACGGTCTCTCCGTGAACCGGGTGGTCAAGGGCCTCGACATGAAACGGAACGACCCGAAGGAGTGGGGCTGGGCCGCCGGCATCGGCGAAGGCGGTTGGGCCAAACTGCGCCAATGGGTGAAGGACGGCGGCACGTTGTTGGCCATCGGCAGCGCGACCGAAACGGCCACGGCGTTGCTCGATCTGCCCATCTCCAAAGCCTTGCCTGAACCCGCGCCTTACAACTGGGGCGAGGATGACGACGCCGACACGCCCGCCGCGATGGTGCCGGCTTCCGCGATCACCGCGAAGTTGGAAAAAACGTTCACCAGCCCGGCCGAGTTGTTGCACACCCTGCGCGACGAGGTGGCCGACCCGAATTCGCTCTTCTATTGTCCCGGCTCGCTGCTCGACAACGAGTTCGACCCGACCAATCCCGTCGCATGGGGCATGCCCGAAGAGTGGCCCGTTTTCTTCATCCGCAACCAAGCCTACCGCCTGCGTCCCGACTTCGCCATCAAGGCCTCCGTCGTTTCGCGTTATCCTGCGAAGGATATCCTGAAGAGCGGCTGGCTGCTCGGTGAGGACTACCTGAAAGACCAGGCCAACGTCGTCTCATTCGAGGTCGGCAAAGGCTACGTCGTGACTTTCGGCACCGAGGTCGACTTCCGGGCGCAGGCGCGGGCGACGACCAAGCTGCTGTTCAACGCCATCTATCATGGCCCCTCCACCTTCCTTTCCCCATCGGAGATGGGGAACTTCGCGCAGTAGTTGACGTAGTTAGTAGTAAGTCGGGCGATCGGGTTGGTGCCCGGTCGCCCTTCTGCTTCGAACGTGCCCCCCGCTGACCCAGCCGCCTGCCGGGCCCCGCGACGCGTTCGGTTCTACTCCTCCCATGGCTTTAACCGTCGCTGACGACTCAAAATTTTCCGCTCCCGCCTCCGACGTCGGGCTCGCCGCGAAACCGTGCCCCCGAGTGTATCAAGTCTTGGTGGTCGCGGGCATGGTGCTCTCGCTGTGGCCCGGTGTGCCGCCGTGGGCGCCGCTCCTCGGCGGCTGTTTGATCGGGCTGCGACTGGGCCGGTCACCCTGGCCGCAACTCAAGGGCCTGTCGCGGCGCACGCTGCAACTCGCGGTGGTCGGCATCGGAGCCGGCGTAAACTTCAATGTGCTCACTCGCGTGGGCGTGAGCAGCATCGCCTACACCTTTGTGGGCCTCGTGCTCACGTTTCTCGTGGGGATGCGTTTGGCGAGTTGGCTGGGCGTCAACTCCCGGGTAGGCGCCCTGATTTTTGCGGGCACCGGCATCTGTGGGGGCAGTGCGATCGCTGCCGTCGCGCCCGCCATCGGCGCGAAATCCGAAGAGGTGTCGGCGGCGCTCTCGACCGTGTTCATGCTCAACGCCATCGCATTGCTGGCGTTTCCGACTTTGGGCGTGATTCTCCACCTCTCGCCCAACGCCTACGCGCTGTGGTGTGCGCTCGCCATCCACGACACGAGTTCCGTGGTCGGCGCGGCCATCGTGGGCGGACCGGCCGTGCTGGCGACGGCGACGACGGTGAAGCTCGTCCGTTCGTTGTGGATTGTGCCGGTCGCGCTCTCGCTGGGGTTTTGGTTTCGCCGCCGCCAAGACGTCGAGGGCGACGCCAAGGTGAAGATCCCGTGGTTCATCGGCGGGTTTGTGATCTTGTCGGCGTTCTTCACGGCGTATCCGCAGTTCACCGCCACGATGTCCGTCATCACGCTCGCCGCCCATTCGTTGCTCACCTTCACGCTCTTCCTCATCGGGCTGGAGATGAATTGGCGCGTGTGGCGCACGGTCGGCTTCAAGGCGCTCTGGATGGGGATCCTGCTTTGGATTTGCGTGGGCGTGGGCACGCTCCTCGCGATTGAAGCGGGCTGGATAACCTGATTTTACTTCCTTTCGCGCGTCGTCGAAAAACACCACAACCGTTCGTTCACCCGTCACCTCTCTTTTTATCATGAATCCTACCGAACTGACTTGCTCCGCCTGCGGAACGAAGCACGCCGCTGGCGAGCTCCATAACCTGTGCACCGCCTGCGGCATGCCGCTCTACGTGCACTATGATCTGGCGGAGGCCGGTCGCACGCTCACGAAGGAATCCGTGAAGAGCCGCATCGGCTCGATGTGGCGCTATCAAGAGGTGCTCCCGGTGCGTGACCCGGCGAACATCGTGAGCCTCGGCGAGGGATGGACGCCCTTGCTCAAGACCCCGCAGCTCGGCGCGCAGCTGGACATGCCCAACCTTTACATCAAGGACGAGGGCCAGAACCCGACCGCCAGCTTCAAGGCGCGCGGCATGACCACCGCCGTGTCCATGGCGAAGGAATTGGGCGTGAAGAAACTCGCGGTGCCTTCCGCCGGTAACGCTGCCGGGGCCATGTCGGCCTATGCCGCCCGCGCCGGGATCGAGGCTTTCATCTTTATGCCGGCCGATACGCCGAAGGCCTGTGTGATCGAGTGCCGCGAACTGGGCGCCAACGTTACGTTGATCAACGGTCTGATCACCGATTGCGGTGCGGAGGTCGCGCGCCGCAAGGAGGCCGAAGGCTGGTTCGACGTCTCCACCCTCAAGGAGCCTTACCGCATCGAGGGCAAGAAGACCCTCGGCTATGAACTCGCCGAGCAGCTCGGCTGGCGTTTGCCGGACGTGATTTTGTATCCCACCGGCGGCGGCACGGGCCTCATCGGCATGTGGAAGGCTTTCGACGAGATGGAGCAGATGGGCTGGATCGGTTCGAAGCGTCCGCGCATCATCTCGGTGCAGGCGACCGGTTGCGCGCCGATCGTGCGCGCCTTCAAGTCGGGCGCGACGCACGCCGGCATGTTTGAGAACGCACACACGAGTGCGTCCGGCCTGCGTGTGCCGAAGGCGATCGGCGACTTCATCATGCTCGATGCCATCCGCAAATCCAACGGCGACGCCATCGCGATCGACGATGCCGACATGGTGGCGGCGGCGCGCGTCATCGGCAAAACGGAGGGCCTCTTCGTGGCTCCGGAAGGCGGCGCGTGCTACGCGGCGCTCAAGCAGCTGGTCGAAGCCGGCAAGGTGAAGCGCGACGAAGAGGTGGTGATTTTCAACACCGGCTCGGGCCTGAAATACCTCGAGTGCTTCGGCGGCTGAGACTGAAACGCGGACGGGTGACCGCAGATGTCACCGATATTCACAGATAAAATGCCCTGAATTTCGGGGCTCAAATCTGTGTTAATGCATGACATCTGTGGTCGCGAAATTCTCGGGAGTGAGCGTGAGGACGTTGACTGCAGATTAGGCGGATCGGCGCAGCTGCATCCCGTGGGTCGATTCTGAGCATCTGCGCTTAAAAAATTCCTGTCCGTTCACACCGCGGCAAGTGCTTCGTCGAGGACCGTGAGCATGAAATCGGCGTCGGCGGACGTGAGGCACATGGGCGGTTTGATCCTTAGCGTGTTGCCCTTTAGTCCGCCCTTGCCGATGAGCAGGCCGAGCTCCCTGCATTTCTCGAAGACGGCCACGCATTCCGCGGTGGCCGGCTCTTTGGTCGCGCGGTCTTTCACGAGCTCGATGCCGAGCATGAGACCGAGTCCACGCACCTCGCCGATGAGGCTGTGCTTCGCGGCCAGCGCGTGAAATCCGGCCGTCAGCTGCGCCCCGATTTTTAGGCTGTTGGCCTGCAGGCCCTCGCGTTCGATGACGTGCAGGACGGCGCGGCCCTGGGCGCAACTCACCGGGTTGCCGCCGAAGGTGTTGAAGTGAATACGGCTGGTCAGCGTCCGCGCGATGGCGGGCGTGGTGACGACGGCGGCGAGCGGACAACCGTTGCCGATGCCTTTCGCCATCGTGACAATGTCGGGCACGACGTCCTGCGTTTCGAAGCCCCAGAAATGCGTGCCGGTGCGACCGAATCCGGCCTGCACTTCGTCGGCGATGCAGAGCCCGCCGGCGGCGCGGGTGTGGGCATAGGCGGCGGTGAGGTAGCCGGGAGGAAACACCACCGAGCCGCCGACGCCTTGGATGGACTCGGCGATGAAGGCGGCGATGGCGCCGGACGTGCCGAACTGAATCAGGTTCTGCACATCGGCCGCATATTTGCGGCCGGCCTCAGGATCGTCGGCGCCGTGCGGGCCGCGGTAGGTGTCGGGCATCTGCGCGTGGTGCACGCCGAAGGCATGGGGGACGTTGAATTTCCACGTGTGATGCGACGTGAGCGCCATGCTCGCGGGTGAGCCGCCGTGATAGGCGTTGCGCAGCGCGACGACGTCGTAGTTGCCGGTGTAGGCGCGGGCCATCAGCACGGCGAGGTCGTTGGCCTCGGAGCCGGAGTTGACGAAGTAGCACACCTTCAGGTCGCCCGGCAACTTGGCGGCGAGCTCCTGGGCGTAGAGGGCGATATTGGGGTGCAGGTAGATCGAAGTCGTGTGCGCGATCGTCTCGTTTTGCAGGTTCGCCGCCGCGACGACCGCGGGGTGGGCGTGGCCGACTGAGACGGTAACGATGCCGCCGAAGCCATCGAGGTAACGCCGCCCGGTTTCGTCGAAGAGATATTGGCCTTTGCCCTCCACGATCATCAGCGGTCGCTGGTAGTAGTGGAAGAGAGCGGGGCTGAGAAATTCGCGGCGCAGGGCCAATACTTCGTCCGCCGACGGACCGGAGTAAGGCACAGGTGTGAAGGCGGTCGGAGGCAGGGTGGGCATGGCGGGAAAGGAGGGGGGTCAACCGCGCGGGGCGGCTTTGCGCAGCGCGATGTAAACCGCCCATGCGACGCCGAAGCCGATGAACCATGCTTGGTTGTAGAGGGCGAGAAACAGGCCGGGCACGCGTTCACTGCCGATGGCGCCGACCGCCGCGAGAAATCCCGGCAGACTCGGGGCCACGCCCGCCGCGAGCGCGATCAAGGCGACGACGCTGAAGCCCCGGCGGTAGGCGAATTCGCCGTCGATGAGGTAGAGCTGCTCCACGGCGAGCTGGCGGCGGCGGGTCACAAAGTAGTCGGCGATCATGATGCCGGCGATCGGGCCGAGCAATGCGCTGTAGCCGATGAGCCAAGTGAAGATGTAGCCGGTGGGATCGGCCATGAGTTTCCACGGCATCATCAGCACGCCGATCACGGCCGTAATGAGACCGCCGATACGAAAACTGATAAGGCGCGGCGCGAGGTTCGCGAAGTC
>CAXBDS010000071.1:0-21906 GCA_963974355.1 uncultured Opitutaceae bacterium | reverse complement strand
CCGCGCAGTAGCGCACCGAGATTGGCGGACATCACGCCGCTGCCGATGAGGATAACGTCGGGGTTTTCGATGTGCTGGGAGTATTTCATGGCGAACAAATACAGGCGGTTGGACCGCCCAAGGGACACGTTACTAGCAGGTTTTTAAGCGCCCGCCAGAATCTTTCAATATCTCTCAAAATCTATCACAGGGGTTGAGCCGTGGGGTTGGAAGGCGGCGCGGGGCTATTCTTCGCCGTCGAAGTAGTCGGTTTCAACCATGCGGAAGATCTTCCGCTGGGGTTTGAGCTGCCACTTGTCGGATTCGGGGTAGTAGGTGCTGTCGGCCTGATGCTGGTCGGCAATAATGTCGACGATCAGGTCGGCGTTGCCGGAGTTCGTGAGTTGATGGGCGCCGCCGGGCGGTTGCAGCACGATGCCACCCGGTCCGGCGGAGAGCGTGTGGCCGGCGCCGTCGCGGATGGTTGCGGAGCCTGATTGGATGATGAACAGTTCCCATTGCAGCGTGTGTTGGTGCAACGGGCAGATGGCGGCCCCGGCGGGAATGCGACGGCGCTGCCAGTCGAAGGGGTGGCCGCCGCCCCACGGACCGATGTCTTTCAGCCCGCCCACCGCGTAGGAGATGTTTTGGCAGAACGAATGGTATTTGCCGGTCGGCGAGCGTTGCTCTTCCCACGGCAGATCGGCGATGCGCGCAAAGCGTGCCAGCGATGGGCCCGCCGGATCGGATGGCCGGGGTGGGACGACGGCGGATTGCGGACTCTCGGCGCGACGGAATACGCCCCCGCCCGGTCGGTAGCCGAGCTCATGGGTGTCGGGATACGTCCAGACCTCGGTGAGCGGATTGTCGGCGACCAGCCAATAGGTCAGATCACCGTCACCCGAGTTGATGAGTTGATGGGCCTCGCCGGGCGGGTGCATGGCGACGTCACCAGCGTGCACGGTGCGTTGGTGCGGACCATAGCGCACGGTGCCTTGACCGGCGGTGATAACGTAGAACTCCCACTGCGCCGAATGGCTGTGAAACGGACAGCCGCTTTTTCCGGGCCGGAGCCGCCCGAATTCCACGTCAAACGGGTGCCCGCCGAGATGGAGTGGCGCGTTGATGGTCGCACCGAGCGCGGCGGAGATTTGTTTGCCGGCGCCGGCGAAATCATCGGTTTCGGAGGACCATTCTTCCCAAGGCAGGTCGTCGAGGCGGAGGTGTTTCATAATGGGGCGTTCGATGAAATTGGCGGCGGGGAGGCTACTCCTCTCCGTCGAAGTAATCGACCTCGGTCATGCGGAATTTTTTTCCGATCGGATCGAGGGCATATTTGTCCGAATCGGGGTAATAACAAACATCGACCGAAGGGTGGTCGGCGACAATGAAACAGGTCAGGTCGGTATCGACGGACGCACGGGTTTGATGGGGGGAGCCCGGGGGATGCAGGACGACGTCTCCGGCCGAGACCGGCGTCCACCCCGCGGGCGTGCGCACCTCACCGTGACCGTGGGTGAAGACGAACGCTTCCCATTGCGCCGCGTGTTGATGGTAGGGACAGATGGCGGCGCCCGGTGCGATGCGGCGGCGCTGCACGTCGAAGGGATGTCCGCCGCCGGTAGTGCCGACGTCGAGGTTGCCTCCGAGGGCGAGCGAGATGTTCTGCAAGGAGGAGTCGAAGCGTCCTCCCGGCGAGCGCCGGCGGCGCCACGGCAGATCGTCGTAGCGGGCGAACCGGGACGGGCCGAACGGAGGCGGCTTCGGGGCGGGGCGTGGACGGATGGGGAGATCGGGTTGGTCGTCCCAGTAGGCGACGTGGTGGAGGCGAAAGGTGCCGCCGTCGGGGCCATAGGCGAACTTGCCCGAATCGGGATAGACGCAGACATCGGTCAACGGATCGTTCGCGACGATCCAGTAGACCAAGTCGGTATCGCCGTCGTTGGTGATCTGATGGGCGTTGCCGGGGGGATGAATGAACGCCTCCCCGGCGGTGACGGCCCGGCGCAGCGAGCCGTCGCCGTGGCGCACCGTGCCCTGCCCGGTGACGATGAGGAACAACTCCCACTGACCGGTATGGCTGTGAAAGGGCCACGCCAGTTGGCCGGGGGCGAGGCTCACATACTCGAGATCAAAAGGGTGTGCGTTCTCCGGCTGCGCCGTGGGGATGGACTCGAGGCCAAGGGCGGCGGAGACCAAGCGGGACGTCCCGCCAAAACGGCCCGTGGGCGACGCCCAGACGTCCCAGGGGAGCTCGTCGAGGCGGACGCGTTTCATCGGGCGAGGGCGGCCTACTCGGCGACGACCGGGTTGCTGAGAGTGCCGATCGTTTCGATCTCGACCTCGACCGTATCGCCGGGCGCGAGCCACAGCGGAGGCGTGCGGGCGTAGCCGACGCCGTGGGGCGTGCCGGTGAGGATGATCGTGCCGGCCGGCAGGGTGCGGCTGGTGCTGAGGAAGGCAACCAGCGTGGCGACGTCGAACACCATGTCGGCGGTCGTCCAGTCTTGGCGGATCTCGCCGTTGACGCGGGTTTTGAGCGTGAGGTTGTTGGGGGTGGTGAGTTCGTCCGCGGTGACGAGCACGGGACCGAGCGGGCAGAAGGTGTCGAAGCTCTTGCCGTGGTTGAACTGGCCGCCGCCGAGCTCGAACTGCCAGTCGCGAGCGGATACGTCGTTGGCGATGGTATAGCCGAAGACATGACTCATCGCGGTTTCCACGCTGACGTTGCGGGTTTCTTTGCCGAGGACGATGACGAGCTCACCCTCGTAGTCGACCTTGGCCGAACCAGCCGGGAGCTTGATCGGTCCGCCGGGATTTTGGACGGCGTTGGACGTCTTCATGAACCACATCGGGCGGGCAGGGACGGCTTTTTTACCCTCCTCGGCGTGTTTGCGGTAGTTCAGGCCGATGCCGAGGATATTGGTCGGCACCACGGGAGCGAGCAGATCGCCCGGCGTGATCACCTCGTCGGTGAGGTGGTGGGGGCCGAACAGTTCACCAGCGAGAACGCGGGCGGAACCATCGGGTTGCAGAGCGGCGTAGGCGGGGCCGGCGGGCGTGAGGTGGCGGATGATGCGCATGGTGAAATCGACAGAGGGAAAAGGGGCCGCAGCCTCCATGGAAAGGTGCGCGGACTCAAGTCTGGGTGGAAACGATCCGTAGATAGACGTGACCATGTGTCGAAACCGCACTTCTCCTCTTTTCACTGCTTCGGCTCGTCGTTTTATCGTCGTGACCGTTTTTGGTGCGTGGACGGTGTTGGCCGGGGCGACGCTTTGGGAACTCGGGCGCCTGCCCTGTGGTCTGCCGCGGCAATTCGCAGCGGAACAAGCGTGGGCGGAGGCTGGCTGGCAGGCCGGCCACTGGTTGCCCGATGACACCGCGACCACCGCTTTGGTGGCTGATCACCTCCTCTCGCGCGGTCCCTTGCCCGGCTTGAGGGAAATCGTCTGGCTGGCCGGAGGCGCCTCACGTTGGGCGACCGCTCTGCGGGCCCGGGGGTGGATCGTGCGCGCTGTGACAACGCAAACTCCGCCGCCGGCCTGGGCGACGGGTAACCTCCCGGCGGTCCATTTGGAATCCGCGGAGGTGCGCTGGACGGCTTGCCATGATGTAGCCGGTTTGTCCCTACCAGGGTCGTCTCCGCTGGATACGCTCATCTTTCGGGCGATCGCGGCGGGCCGCCGCGTGCCGGAGCGGGTGCCCGCCGGTTGCCGGGCGTAGTAGCCTCCCATGGTGGCCCATTGAATCGAATGAATATGACTGACTCTGATACTTACACCAGCAACGCCGAGCGGCACCAACGTCGGGTCTCCCGCGGATTTCTTACGGCCTACTGGGCGCATCTGCCCGTGTTTGCGGTCATCGCTTGGTATACCGGGCGAGACAGTATCGGCCTCGCGTTGAGCTTGGGTCTGCTCGCGGTGGCGGGACCGACGGCGCTGTTTCTGCTCCGTGCTCGCGGGATTTGGACGCCGTTGTCGTTGGCGATCGGCGGGGCGGTGTTGAGCGGGGGATTGATTCACCTCGGCGGCGGGATGATCGAGATGCACTTCCATATCTTTGTATTGCTGCCGTTGCTCGCGATGTTCGGTCGCCCGACGGTGAACATCGTCGGGGCGGCGGCAGTCGCGTTGCACCACGTCGGCATGTTCTTTTGGCGTCCGGAAAGCCTGTTCAACTACACGGCGGGTTTTGAGATTGTCGTATTGCACGCCGTGTTTGTCGTCGTGGCGACGGTGCCCGGGTGCTACCTCGCGAAGTGGTTTGGCGACTACATCATTGGCGCGGGGGCATTGGTCGAGCGCCTGTCCGAGGCGGGCGGCGCGTTGCATCAGACGTCGAGCGAGCTGACTTCGGCGAGTTCCCAACTGGCGGGCGATGCCAACCAGCAGGCGGCGGCGGTTGAAGAGATCAGCGCGTCCCTGCAGGAAATCACCGGGCAGTCGCAACGTTGCTCGACCGAACTGAAATCCGCCCAGTCGCAACAGGTCGTGCGTTTGCGCGGTGCGATCCAACAGATCCAGCAGGCGGGCGGTAAAATCGACGGCACGATGGACGGCATCGCGAAGTCCAGCGCCGCGATCACCGGCATCGTGAAAACGATCGAGGAGATCGCGTTTCAGACTAACATTTTGGCTCTGAATGCGGCGGTCGAAGCGGCCCGGGCGGGCGCGGCCGGCGCTGGTTTCTCCGTCGTGGCCGGAGAAGTGCGCAATCTGGCCGGTCGGGCGGCAGAGGCCGCGGGACGCACCCGCGAGCTCATTGAAGACGCGGCGAACAGCGGTCGTGAAGGGCAGGGCGCTTCGGCCGAGCTGGGGGAACGCGTCAAAATCGTCACGACGTCATTTGGCGAAATGGAGGCCGTGGTGAGCCGCGCGGTCAGTTTGATGGCCGAACAGGAATCAGGCGTGGTCCAAATCAACGAATCGATGACGCACGTCGATGAAAGCGCTCAGGCCAGCAGCGCCCGTTCCGAAGAGCTTTCGGCCTCGGCCCTGCAGTTGCGCGAGTTGTCGGGCGAGGTGGCCGACGCGCTCAATGCGATGATGCGGACGATGGGCTACGAGGTTGACGCCCGCGCGGCGAAAAGCGGGCCGCCCGCGTCGCCGCCTTTTGGCGCGGGATCATGTGGTGCAACCTTGCGGGCCGGCGCGAACGCGGAGGCTTATTCGGTGGCGGCGTAAGCTTCCATCCCGACGCACGAGCACACGAGGTTGCGGTCGCCGTAGACGTTGTCCACGCGACCGACCGCCGGCCAGAACTTGCTTTGGCGGGTCCACGGCGCCGGAAACGCGCCGAGGTCGCGCGAGTAGGGGCGGTCCCACGTGTCGCCGGCGATGACGAGGGCGGTGTGGGGCGCGTGCTTGAGCGGGTTGTTGTCCTTGTCGGATTCGCCGTGGGCGACGGCCTGCATCTCGCCATGGATGCTGATCATGGCGTCACAGAAGCGGTCGAGCTCAGCCTGGGATTCGCTCTCGGTCGGCTCGATCATGAAGGTGCCGGCGACGGGCCAGCTCATCGTCGGCGCGTGGTAGCCGTAGTCCATGAGGCGCTTCGCGGCGTCCTCGACCTCGACGCCGTCTTTCTTCCACGCGCGCAGGTCGATGATGCACTCGTGGGCGACGAGGCCGGCATTGCCGCGATAGAGCACGGGAAAATGCGGCGCGAGCCGTTGCGCGATGTAGTTGGCGTTGAGGATGGCGAACTTCGTCGCGTCCGTGAGGCCGTCGGGTCCCATCATGCGGATATACATCCACGAGATGACGAGGATGCTGGCGGAGCCAAACGGGGCGGCCGAAACCGCGCCGCCGCGGGCGGTGCCGTCGGGACCGTCGGGGTTGACGACATGGCCGGGCAGATGCGGCATGAGGTGCTGCGCCACCCCGATCGGTCCCATGCCGGGGCCGCCGCCGCCGTGCGGAATGCAGAAGGTCTTGTGGAGATTCAGATGGCAGACGTCGGCGCCGATGTGTCCAGGCGAAGTGAGGCCGACCTGCGCGTTCATGTTGGCGCCGTCCATGTAGACCTGGCCGCCCTGCTCGTGGATGAGGCCGCAGATCTCTTTGATGGTGGTTTCGAACACGCCGTGGGTGGACGGATACGTGATCATGAGGGCCGCTAGGTTGGCGGCGTGTTTCTCGGCTTTGGCGCGGAGATCGGTGAGGTCGATGTTGCCCTGATCATCGCAGGCGACGGGCACGACTTTGTAGCCGCACATGACGGCGCTGGCGGGGTTGGTGCCGTGCGCGCTGGTCGGGATGAGGCAGATGTCGCGGTGAGCGTTACCCTGGGCTTTGTGGTAGCCGCGGATGGCGAGCAGGCCGGCGTATTCGCCTTGGGAGCCGGCGTTGGGCTGGAGGGAAACGGCGGCGAAACCGGTGATCTCGCAGAGCCAGCTTTCGAGGTCGGCAAAGAGTTTCTGGTAGCCGCGCGTCTGCTCGGCCGGGGCGAAGGGGTGCAAGGCGCCAAACTCGGGCCACGAGACGGGGAACATCTCGCTGGTGGCGTTGAGCTTCATCGTGCACGAGCCCAGCGAGATCATCGAGTGGCAGAGTGAGAGGTCCTTGGCCTCAAGCTGCTTGATGTAGCGCAAGAGCTCATGCTCGGTGTGATGCGTGCCGAACACCTTGGCAGTGAGGAAGGGGCTGGTGCGGGTGAAGGCGCCCAGGTTGTCGGCGGCGGCGTTGGCCTCGGCGAGCGCGCTCAGGTCGAGGGCGGCGGCGTCGCCGAAGAGGCTGAGCAGCGTTTGCACGTCGGCGAGCGTGGTCGTTTCATCGAGCGAGATGCCAACGCTGTAGGCGTCGAGCGTGCGGACGTTGAGCCGTTGAGCGTGTGCGGCGGCGTGCACGCGGGCGGCTGCGACGTTGCCGACCGTGAGCGTGTCGAAAACGGGGCCGGCGTTGACCGTGGCACCGAGTTGGCGGAGGCCGGCGGCGAGCAAGCGGGTCAGCCCGCGCACCCGGCGGGCGATGCGAGTGAGGCCGGCGGGGCCATGGTAGACCGCATACATCGACGCCATGACCGCGAGCAGGACCTGGGCGGTGCAGATGTTGGACGTGGCGCGGTCGCGGCGGATGTGTTGCTCGCGGGTGCCGAGCGCAAGGCGCATGGCGGGGTTGCCCTGGGCGTCTTTCGACACGCCGACGAGGCGACCGGGCATCTGGCGCTTGTAGGCGTCCTTGGTGGACAGGAAACCGGCGTGCGGGCCGCCGAAGCCGAGTGGCACGCCAAAGCGTTGCGCGGACCCGACGGCGATGTCGGCGCCGAGCTCGCCGGGGGCTTTCAGGAGCGTCAGGGCGAGCAAATCGGTCGCGACCACGGCGAGGGCTCCGACGGCGTGGGCGGCATTGAAGAGCGTGCTGAAATCGTGGATACTACCGGTGGTGTCGGGATACTGCACGAGCAGGCCGAAGCAGGTGGCGTCGGGCGTGAAGGTCGCCGGATCGCCGACGGTGACGGCGATGCCGAGTGGCTCGGCCCGGGTGCGAACGATGTCGATCGTCTGCGGATGGCAGGTGCTCGCGACGAAGAAGGTGTCACCGTTTTTCGGGCTTTTGAGGCGGTGCGCCATCATCATGGCCTCGGCGGCGGCGGTGCCCTCGTCGAGCATGGACGCGTTGGCGATTTCGAGGCCGGTGAGATCGGTGACGACCGTTTGGAAGTTGAGCAGCGCCTCAAGGCGGCCCTGGGCGATCTCGGCCTGGTAGGGGGTGTAGGCGGTATACCAACCCGGGTTTTCCAAAATGGTGCGCTGGATGACGCCGGGAGTGAGAGTCGGGTAGTAGCCCTGGCCGATGAAGGAGCGGAAGACTTGGTTTTCGGCGGCGATCTCGCGCAGGGCGGCCAGCGCGCCGGATTCGCCGAGAGCAGCGGGGAGGTCAAGCGCTTCACGGCGGATGATCGGAGGCACGGCGGCGTCGATCAACGCATCGAGGGACGGGTAGCCGAGAGCGGCGAGCATGGCGGCTTCTTCCGTAGCGTCGGGGCTGTTGTGCCGCGGAGCAAACACGTCGGACGGCGTGCTGAGCGCGGTAAGGGCGGAGATCGAGGCGGAGTCGGTCGCAGAAGCGGGCATATTTCGCCGAATGTGGTGTTTCACGGGAGCTGCGCAAATGGTTTCACGATGAGGTCGCCGCTTGCAGGCGGGCTTTCGCGGTCGGCGATTTGCATTAATTCAGGTTACCGGCTGGTGACGTGGGTGAATTCGAGGTGACGGCCGGTGGTCGGACTTGCGGATTTTGTCCGGCCTGCCGAGTGGCTTGGCCCTATGAAGCGTTTTATAGCTAGGTCTGTTTGGGCCGGAGGGGTGATCGGCTTGGCGGGGTTCGGCCTCGCGGAGGCACAGACGACGATTTCAACGCCGTTGACGACGTCTCAGGCGGTCTCTTCCGGCACGCTGTCGTTGACATCGGCGGGGTCGATCATCCGCCCGAGTGGAGGTGGTGGCATCGCGCTGACACTATCCGGGACGGGCACTCAGATCACCAATGGCGGCACCATCCGTCATGACGGCACCGCCCGAGCGATCCGGGCGAATGGGACCGGGTTAGTGATCACGAACTCGGCCGGAGCGATGATTCAAGCGGCGGCCGACGACGCGATTCAAGCGGGGAACAGCCTCGCGGGCACGACGATCTCGCTCACCAATGCCGGGACCATCGCGGCCACCGGTGGTCAGGCCATCGATTGGAATGACGTGACGGCTGCCAATTCGATTACGAATCAAGCTGGTGGTCAGATTTCCGCGACGGGCTCCGACGCAATCCGGCCGGGCGTCGGAGGAGTGATCACGAACGCCGGCGCCATTACGGCGACGCCGGTTTCCGAATCGTCCGGTGGTCAGCCCGGACTGAGCGGGAGCGATGGTATCGATGCGCAGTCAAATACGGGCGTCTCGGTGGCGAATACGGGCACGATCTCGGGGCGCCACGGTATTACGGGAGGGGATGCCGGGGTGGCGACGTTTGCCATCTCGGTAACCAACAACGCGGGAGGCACGATCAGCGCGGTTAACGGCTCCGGCATCAATATCGACGGCTTGTTTACAACGGTCACAGCCACGGTGACCAATGCCGCTGGCGCGACCATCCGGGGCGGGGTGGCGGGGGCCGGAACGGCGTCGACCGGGGACGGGGACGGCGTCGATGTCGATGGCATCCTGACGCTGACCAATGACGGCGATATCCTAGGCTACGGGGCGGTCGGCGGGGATAACAACGCCGAAGGCATTGCGGCAGGAGGGGGCACGATTATCAACCACGCGACCGGGCGGATCATCGGCAGCACCGCGACGGCCGATGCGCCCAACGGGGATCCGACGAAAGCTGGCAACGGCATCCTGATCGACAACAGCGACAAAGGCGATGCCCTGGCGGCCACCTCCGTGACCAATGCCGGACTCATTCGCGGCATCGGAGGGTTCGCCGTTCGTTTTATCGGCGCGTTCGACGACACCCTTGCCAATCAGGCGGGTGGCATGCTGCGCGGTGGGGGGAGCGGTGCCGCGATCCAGACCGGAGCGGGCGACGATACGGTCACTTCCGCGGGCGCGATCACGCACGATGGGGGAAGCGGGGCGGTCGCGATTGCGTTGGAAGCGGGCAACGATACCCTGAGTTTTCAGAGTAGTGCTCCGACGGTTACAGGCGGGCTGGATGGAGGAGCGGGCAGCGATACGTTGAAATTCGAGCTGAGTTCCGGCGGGGCGATGACGGTGGCGGGTGCGATCTCAAATTTCGAAACCCTGCGCGTGGTCAGCGGCACGACGACCCTCAGCGGGGTGACGATCACGGGCGGCACGAACTCCGTGCTGACCGTCGAAGGGGGGGCGGGGCTGAACTTGACGGGAGCCTTCATCGGAGATGCGGCGATCACCGTGCAAAGTGGGGGCGTGCTGACTCTCGACAGTGGCGCCACCTACTCGGTTGATCTTAACGGCCTCGTGGCCAACGCGCTCGCAGGTTACGATCAGGTCATCGGTGCCAGCGGTTCGACGATCCACTTGGGGGGGGCCGGCTTGGCGCTCAACCTAGGCTTCACTCCCACCGTCGGAGACGTGTTTACCCTGTTCGATGTGGTATCCGGCGCAACGATTGACGGTGCGTTCTCCGGCTTGGCCGAAGGCGCGTCGTTAACCGCCGGTGGAGCCACCTTCGCCCTCAGTTACGTCGGGGGCGAGGGGCGCGATGTCACGCTCACAGCCCTGTCGGTATCGGCGATTCCTGAGCCGGGTTCGGCGGTTGTCTGGTGCGGTTTGGGCGTGCTGATCGTTGCCAGCGGCCGGCGGCGCTCACGCCGGTTGCCGGACGCTTCGGCGGCGGTTTGATAGGCTGGCCGATCAAACCGGCAACTGGCACGAACCGCGCAAATCGGAGACACAAAAAGGGCCGTCACACCTTCGGCGTGACGGCCCCTTTCGTCGGAAAGTGCTAGGCCCGGCCGCTGCGTTTGGTCACTGCGATTCCCAAGATGCCCAATCCGAAAAGCAGGGCGAAACTGGCGGGTTCTGGCACCGCGCTGACTCCTGGGGAGCCGATATCGCCCACGGCACTGACGGAGGTGAAGGCGCCGGCCACACCGGTCGCGCTTACGTTTGTCAGGGTGTAGCTTGCGGCCGGAGCGATCGATGCGGCGTAGTAAAACGAAGCCCCGGTCGTCGCCGAACCGAATGACGTGCCCGTGATCACATTACCGACGCTGTCGAAGATAGTTACGGCATCTCCGCCTGAACCGAAGCTGATCCCCGAGCCCGTATAGGTGCCGACTTGCACGCTGGAGGTGCCCCAAAAGGTCTTGAAGCCGGTGTCGTCGGTGCCGGCGTCGCCTTCGATGAAAATGACGGATTCGCCGCTGGCGATCGAAGTGATGCCAAGGAGTGCGACGGCATTGCCAAAGCTGTTGGAGTCGTCGTCCATTTTGTAGCCGGAGACGTTGATGGAGGATGATCCGAAGTTCGTGAGTTCGAACCAGTCGTTGGTTCCACCGGAGCCACTTTTCGCCATCACTTCAGTGATGACGAGTTGAGCGTGGACATGGGGCGCGAGAGCGACCGCAGCGAGGAGCAGGTAGGCGAGACGTTTCATTTCGTTTAGCGACAGGAGGCAAGGCCGATCAGGTATATGGTGCGGGGTTCAGTTACTTTACCCCTTTGCTATCCTTCCAAATGAGCCTGAACTCCCATCGCCATCGGAATCGCCGCTGTCGCGGGCTCTTTACCTGTCCGTCACGGGTTCGTCGCGTTTCGGTCTTGGTGACGCCGCCTTAAGCCGTAAGTAACGACGAAGTCATGTTATCTCGTGTAGCTTGTTGTGGATACGAAAAAGCGGACGGCGCGGCAGATGTTCGCGCACAAAAAAATCGGCAAGGTGAATGCCGGGTTTTGAGAAGCCATCCACCGCCTACGGGGGGGCGCAAGCTGTGGAATGTAGCTCTTTAGGCGTTGCGGAGCCGCCGGCGAGTCGAGGCGACTCCGATGACACACAGCCCAGCCAGTATTCCGAACGACGCTGGCTCTGGAACGGCGGAGAGGGCAGACGTTGATCCCGAAACGGTAAAATCGTCGATATTGAATGCGCCTGAGCTTGAGCTGGCACCGGTTCCAAACAGCCTGAATGTAATATGGGATGCGATTCCGGTAAGACTTACCGTGCCGGAGGTTTGTGAAGCCCAGGACGAGCCGTTATTTGTTCCGGTGGCGAGGCTGGTGAATGATCCGCCATCAATGCTGTATTGGAGCGCCCAATTTGATGGTCCAGTCAATGTGCTGTAAGAGTTGAACGTGACGCTGGTGACGGCAAGTATGAATCCGCTGTTGGGGGTTAACGTGACGGTCATATATCCGGGGGCGAACTCCGCCGGTTTGTAGCCGTCGCCCTTTGTTCTAAACGTGCCTGAACCCGAGCCCCCATTAACGTTGCTTGACGCTGGTGAAGTGGTTCCGAGCGTGAACGAGATATCACCTCCAATTGAAAAATCGCCGCCCGACAGATTCGACGCGATTGAACTTGGGGCCGTGCTTCCGCTGCTGGAGCTGCCAAAGTTGTAGACTACCAGTTGCGCGTTGCAAGTGACCGACATTAGCGCGAAGGTCGCGGCTGCGACTAGATAGTTTATGGAAGACCTAGAAAACATGATTTGTTGGAAAGCATTTTATGGACCAATGAGCGAGCTGAAGCACTGTTAAGAATAGGCAACGGTGTGGTGTTTCTCGACTGTTTTGCTTCTAGGTTGTCACCATGGATCATCGTTCAGACTTCGTTTCCAAGCGCCTCGCCGCACTCTACCCCGAAACGCCGATCCCGCTGGATCATACGGATGCCTACACGTTGCTGATTGCGGTGCTGTTGTCGGCGCAATGCACGGATAAGCGGGTGAATTTGACCACACCGGCGCTTTTTGCGTTGGCGGACAATCCGGCGAACATGGCGCAGCTGTCGGTGGAGCAGATTAACGCGATCGTGCGGCCGTGCGGGCTGGCGCCGCGGAAGGCGCAAGCGATCCATCGGCTGTCAGAGATCCTGCTGGAAGAACACGGGGGCCAGGTGCCGCAATCGTTTGAGGCGCTGGAGGCCTTGCCCGGAGTAGGCCACAAGACCGCTTCGGTGGTGATGGCGCAGGCGTTTGGGGTGCCCGCCTTTCCGGTCGATACGCACATCCATCGGCTCGCCCAACGGTGGCGACTGACGTCGGGCAAAAGCGTCGCGCAGACGGAAAGGGATTTGAAGCGGCTGTTTCCGAAAAAGGAATGGAACGCGTTGCACCTCCGCATCATTTTTTACGGTCGAGAGCATTGCACCGCTCGCGGATGTGATGGAATGACCTGTGAAATTTGCCGCACCGTGAACGCGGGACGGAAGCGGGCGGTGCGCGTAAAGAAGGCATAGAATCGTCGATCACGGATTGGGTCCCGCGAGTGCCCTTTAAGCGGGTAAGAAAAGAGGATTGATTTGCGCCGTTGGGTGCGCCACGTTCCGCCCTCCCATTTCGGACGCTTAGTCTCAGTTGGTTAGAGCGCTTCCTTCACACGGAAGAGGTCACTGGTTCGAGTCCAGTAGCGTCCACCATTTTGATTATCAATGGTTTAGGTTTGGCGGGGTGGGGTTTTAAGAACAAGAGTAAGAACATGTCATGCATGTTCTCTGGCGTTTCCCCGTGTCCGTTTCTGCGGTCATTTCCGCCTGTGAGCCGTAGCTGGTTTTAGCTTTCGACTTTTCTCGTAGCTCGTTTCCCTAGTCTATCCCGCAGTAAACGGACGCTCTTCTCCGCCAGATTCGTCGGAAGTCCCATCTCCATCGTCCATTTGTTCGGCTGGCTCCGCTGCAATTGCGGCATCTTGGAGTTCTTTGGGAAGTCTAAGGGACTTGTTTTCCTTCGAGTATTCCGGACCCACGCAGAAATTTTCTGTGTTTAGGTCGGGGTGAATCATCGATGTCGAGATGATTGCTTGGAAGGATTTGGTTCCTAGGGCGGCCATCGCAGCGATGACTTGTTGGAAGTTCTGGCTTCGTTCTTTTTCCATGCCTCCGTCTTCGGCGTTGTCACAAAGAATGAATCGCGGATATCGGAATGCGTCATCTTCGGTAGCTGCAAAATGAATACCGAAGTGAATCGCATTTTTTAGAACAGCGTTGGAGCTGGCGGAGAAATTATTCCTTCCGTTCAAGAGATAGGTATTCTTGTCGAAAAGCAGGTCTAAGGACTGCACGTTGTCGAACTCGTCTTGCCTCTTCAAATCTTGTCCCAAGATATCAACTACGAGACTCTTTACCTCGAACAACGCTTGGTCTCTTCGTCCTGCCTGTCTCCTCCGCTTCGTCTTGATTGATTCTTCGATTTCCGCTTTGAAGCGTCGCAATTCTAGCTCCCGCTTCTTCAAGTTTGTGAGGACGTCGAGGTATTTGCCGAGATGAGCGGTGTTGCTGATTTCAGCTTCTAGACCGCCTTTCCTTTGGTAGAGTTCGTCTAGCCGGTTGTCTCTTGCCGTTTTGACAGCCCTAAGTCGCTGGCGATAGGTTCGCGAGTGTTGGTTGCCTTCAATTGTTAGCGTGGCAAGTTTTTCTCCGAGAGCCTGAATTTCGTTTTTGCGTTCGCGTTGCAGTGAGGCGGATTCCTTCAGCTGAAAGCGAAGCTCTTCCTTCATCTTCAGCATATTGGCTTTTCCGAAATCGCCGGGGATTTTCTTGCCGCTGAATTCGCATTTTACCTCGCCGTCAATCTGGCTCACGTTTGCCGAACACAGAGGGCAGGCCGGTAAGTCGCCGAGCGAGTCTCTTGTTATGAGAGACTCATCGATTGCGGATAGTCTTGAGGTCAGATTCGCTATGAATGCCTCGGAATCTACAACTTCCAATTGCAGCTCCTCTAGCTCGTCGGAGACCTGAGCTGCTGCGGTTCTAATTTTAACGATTTGCTTCCTGAGGGACTCAATTTCAGTCGAGGAGGTATCTTGGATTCTGGAACTCTCCTCTTGGGCCCTATCGATTGCTTGGTTTGTTTCTTCCAGGGCCTCTGAAAGCTTCTCAACGAGTTTCTTCAGATGTGCGGCATCTAGCTTTGAATCGACGGCCTCTAGCAAGTCCTCGGTTTGTATTACTTGCGTGGCTACATCTTTGAGTTCTTTCTCCCTCTGTTTGAGGTTCATCTCGTCGGAATAGAGGCTGTCATCGTAGACACCAAAAAGGAGGTCGGCAATCATCCGGCGGGTGAGGGGAGTGTCCCAGTCCTCTTCACGCATCAGCGAGGTGGTCCGTGAAATTTGGTCCACGTAGATGCGCACCGCCCTCGACGAGGGACGCTCCGCCTACGAGCGCGTGCGTGTCCGCGTCGCGGATACGGCCAACGAAAAAGTTCACCAAGCCGACGACTATGTCCGCACCCATCCTTACCATGCGGTCGGGATTGCGGCCGGTATCGGTGCGTTGGTGGGACTCCTGGTCTGCCGTCGCGACTGACGCGCCCGCTTTCGATGTCAATCGATACGGAATCTTCAGGGGCGTCGGCCAGCGGGTCGGCGCCCTTTCCTTCGCCCAGTCTGACGTGGCAGGCGTTGGAGAACCGCGCCGCGCTGGCGGCCGTGGAACTGGCGGAAGTTCGCACGCAAGGCGTGCGTTTTTCTCTCGGTGCCGTGGCCACCCTGTTGGGCGCCCAGCTCACCGGCATCGCCTTGTTGGCCGCCGTGACGGCGATGTCGTGGGATACTGAATACCGCGTGGCCGCCCCGGCCCTTGCCACGGCGGTGATCGGCGGCACGACCTTGGGCCTTGGCCTCTGGTGGCGTGCCCGGATGCGGGCTTGGCGTCCGTTTGACGCCACCCGCGACCAGCTCAGTAAGGACCGCGATCTCTTCCGGGCCATGATGGCTGATCGGAAGCAGGCCGAAGCGGATCCGCAAAACGGAGGGGCAGACTCATGACGCTAGAAGAACGTAAACGCCTGTTGGTGATTGCCTGCACGTGCGACCGTCTGGAATGGGCGGCAACGATGGTGAAACGTCGTCGGCGAGACGGCATGCTCTCGCATTTGCCGGCTTGGCTGCACGCCGTGGGTCCGTTGGCACTGCCGTTTATGCCGCGATGGATGCGCCTGAGTTGGTTGTTGGCGCGCAAGTTCGGAGCGAGCTGAGGAACGCGCTGCGGTGATTGCGGGGGTGTTAGCTTCGGCAAAACGCCGTGAAAGGCGTTCGCATCTGCTCCTGTTAGCGAAACCGATCCTTTGGGGTCGGTTTTTTGTGCGCGGAGCGAAGCGCATCGGCGCACGGTTCGAATCGGCTGAACGCGGCCCTTTTCGTGATGGGAGCGGAGTCGCCGGTTCGCGAGTCGTTGGCACAAAGGGCTGGGCAACCTCCGTCAGCCTCGCTGACGGTTGGGGCGCCTTGTTGCGGGCGCCCCTTGGGCTGATGTGATCGAGGCTTGAGCCGGGCGTGACCGGGGCGGTTTCTTTGACGGTGTTTCCGGCGCGTTGAGCGGCGGGCGTCGCCCCAACGCGACTCCTTTTCAATGGCCCGAGAGAGACTCGAGTTCGAGTTCCCAGCCGGGCTGAATGTCTTCGATGGGCTTGTAGCCGGGCACGATAACGCGCAGCCGCGGGGCGGCGCCATGCCAGTCGCCGGTGATTTGGATCTGCCAATGACTGTTGACGAGGCGGAGCATCACTTTGACGGCACCCCATGGGGTTGCGGTCGGCCCGTAGGAAAGGCGGCGGCCGGTTTCCAGCCACGACGTTCGCAGACCGCTTCCGATCACGAGATGGTCATCCTCTTCGCGGACGAACAGCGCGCGGATCATGAGCAACCACTCAGCGGCGGCCCAGGCGTGTTGGCCGTCGCCCATGCACCCGCCGCCGGTGTGCGGGTGGATGGCTTCGGGCCAGTGGCCGGTGGGTGACGCGGCTTCGGCCACGGCCCTGACCAAATCGTCGTAGCGTGGGTCGCCGGCGCGCAGAAAAGTCTGCGCCAACGCGAGCGTGAGATAGGCGTTGGTGCCGGAGTGAATCATGTCCTGGAAGAACGCGCCGTGATGCAGGCAATGGGTGTGCAACCAGTCGGCGGTGCGTAGCAATGTCTTCGAGTCAAAGCGTGGGGAGCGCAGCGGGTAGTCCGCCACCATCGAGCCGATCGCGCCCGCGTCCATGCGGCGATAGGGTGAGGCGGGGATGCCCTGGCGACCGGTTTCGGCCGGAATGCTGTCCAAGCTGCGTTCGATCGCGTGCGCGAAGGCGCCGGCGGCGTTTTCCCAAGTGGCGTGCTGGGCCTCGTCGCCCCGGCGGCGACTCATGGCGGCGGCGGCGTCGAGACCGGCGACTCCCCAAAAGTCGTCCCAGTAGTAGTAGTCGTTGGGTCCGAGATGTTCGGCGCTAAAGCCGGAAGGGAGCAGACCGGTATGGCGTTCGCCCGATGTGGTGCCGCGTTTGCGTTCGATCCAGTGGGCCCCGCGTTGCAGTGATTGGTAGAGTTCGGCGGGCAAGAGGTGGCCGGTGCAACGTTCAACCCGGTCGGCGATCCACAGCACCTGGCCATTGGCGTCCCATTCACCTTCTTGAGAGTGGAAGTAACCATCGCGCCGCTGACGGGCAGGAAACGAGCCCAGGGCATGACGCACCCGGTCGGTGAGATTGACCGCCAGCAGCGCGTTCATGATGAGGCATGCATCGCGGAACCAAAACCGCCGGTAGGTCGAAGGGCCGGGGAAAATCTCGTCAGGCGAGAGCAGGGCCACCGTATGCAGGGCGGCTTGGTGAAGGAAGCGCCAGCGGGCGTCGGGGATTTCGAGCTTGGGTGTCGGCGCCAACGCTTCCGGCCACGTGGGCGGATGAGCGGCGGCGGGAAGCGATGCGGCCGTGGTATCGACCGCCGGGCCGACGGCAGGCAAGGTGACGATCGCGGTGATCGTTTGCGGTTTTTCGGGGGACAATTCGTAGACCGCCGCGGCGGTCACGAGGCCGGCATCGCAACGCCGGGTGGGCTGTTCGGCCCGCGTTTCGAGCCGGCGGGATACGTCGCCGAGTTTATACTGGGAGGTGCTCCAGTGATCGGGGGCGGGATCCAAGCGCACGGGAGCGTCGTCGTTGACGCAGAGGGTCGAGCCTTCGGCGGTGAGATGATCGATGAAACTCACGCCTTCGGGGTTGGCTGGCCGCACGGCCAAGACCAAGCGGCCGGCGGCGGGCTGGCGCAGGGAGGCGGTGAGTTCGAGCACGGGTTCGGTCGCGCCGGTGCGTCGGGCGACGGTCGCCACCGAGATCAACGCATTGCCGTCGGCGAAGGGAATCTCAGTCACAACCCGCAGTTCTTCGCCCATCTCCATGCGCTGTTCGCCGCTGTCGCGACGAGACGGATACACCGGATCGCCGTCTTCGGGCAGCCACCACCAGTCGAGCGACCAGCCATCGAGGAGGGGCGTGATGAGCCCGCGGGGATCAACGATCGGATAGTGGCGCGAGCCGGGGAGGCCGAGCGCGGTCCAGTTGCGATGCGTGAGGTTGACGTGGGAAAAGGAAAAGGCGCGCGGCAGGAAAGACGGATCGGCCGGGTCGAACTGGCGCGAGACCCAGTAGGGCCAGACCCAGTCGAGGTTGTTTTGCAGGACCTTCGTATTGACCAATCCGCGGGCGTGAAACACCACGCCGGCGCGGATGAGCTCGATGGGCTCCTGAACCTCAGAGGGTTGGGAAAATTGACGGAGGCGGGCGAGGAACGCGAACGGATCGACGAAACCCCGGCGACGGGCGGTGCGACGCAGGAGCAGTCGCCAAGGGAGCCAGGTATTCATAATAGGGTTACGATTCGGGAGGCGGATCGGTTGCAGCAACCGCGGCGTTAACGCCGGGCGGAAGCTATAAAAAAGCCGGACGGCGAAAACCGTCCGGCTCGAAGTTAAGTGACGAACGAAGCGAGCACCGGCCGTGCGGCTTAGCTCTTGGCCTTGGCTTCGACGTCCTCGTAGGCGTTCTCGACCTTATCCCAAGCCTGGCCCGCCTTGCGCTTGGCGTCGGACCACGTTTCGGCGGTGGCGTGCTTCAGGTCGTCGAGCTCGTCGGCGAATTCGGCCCGGGCTTCCTTGAGCTTCTCGACCGAGTTGTCGTAGGCTTGTTTGGCGCTGGCCGACATGGAGTCACGCTTCGGCTTGAGGGCGTCCATCTTGTCGTCGATGGCGTCGCCCCAGTCCTCGAGCTTCTCGCTCATGGCTTCGCGGCTGTCGTAGGTCGCGTCGGCGACGCTGTCCCACGCATTGGCCATCGAGTGCTTGGCGTCGGTCGCCATCTCGGAGGTGGCTTGTTTCGTGTCGGTCCACGCCTGTTTGGCGTCGGCCTTGGCTTCTTCGGTTTCCGTCTTGTTGCAGCCGGCAAAGACCAAGGTGGACAGGGCCAGGGCGGCGAAGGTGACGGGGAAGCGAGCAGTGTTTTTCGTTTTCATAAATTTGGATTCTAGTGAGTGAAGGGAAGTGAGAGAGAGCAGGTGTTACGGGACGGCGCCGGGTTTAGACCGGGGGCTTGCCGCGCACGGCTCCGGCGATCGCGGAGATGATCAAGAGCAGCAAGAAGACGAAGAAGAGGACTTTCGCGATGCCGGCGGCGGCGCCGGCGATTCCGGTAAATCCGAGGACACCGGCGATGAGGGCGATGATGAGGAAGGTAAGGCTCCAGCTAAGCATGATGTTTTTTCTTTCGTTGAGTGTTGGCGGCGGTTGTTGCCGATACCTTCTTATTACTCGAATCATGCCAGCAAACTGGTGATATTGTATCTATTTCATCATAAGCGCTATATGAAATGGGGATGTTTTGTCGACGACATGATTCGGGCGTTTTGCATTCCTCCAATTTTTTCGATCGGGTGAAATGCCTTGGCGTTGACCACGTTATGGGCGTTCCCGCGGGAGGCTCCGCGCGGAGGGCGTCGAAGAACGTCCTAATCGAGTAGGGCGAGCAGGCGCTGTCGGTCGGTATCGTCGGGCAGGTCGCCAACGACGTCGCGCAGGTCGCGACGAGCGTCGCGGAGCCAGGCGCGGTCCTTCTCGCGTATGAGGCGGCTGGTCAACGTGTCCAGCAAGCGGGCGAGCTGCGCGATGACCAAGGGGTGACCGCGACCATAAAAGCGGAGCGGGTCAAAGGTGGCGCGGGCGATGGAGGGAAAGTCCTCGGTGGGCGCGATCAAGCGGAGCTGGCCATTCTCGTCGAGGCTGAAGGTGGAGCGCGGCGCTTGGTCGGCCAAGCGGGCAAGGGAGACGCCGAGATGGTCGATGGCGTTGATAGCCGTGAACGGATCGTTGATGCCGGGCGAGAGGGCGCGCACGGCGATCTCGACGAGTTGGCGAAAACCGTAGTGCGTATCCTGCTCGCCGGTGCGTTCGGCGCCGAGGATGAACCAACCGCGCACGGTTTTGGCGATCTCCTCGTCGGACTCGGATTCGCCGGGGGCGGCGCCGAGGGTGGCGAGCTGATCACCCGCGGTGATGAATCCACCCGGGCGGACAAAAATTTGCACGATGGTGTCTCGTTCGGCGGCCCAGGCGACGATCCCGTCGTTGTCGACCGCTTGAAGGTAGCCGCTGTCGGTGGCGGCGATTTCCCGGACCGGCGCGGCGGGGGCCGGCGTTTCGACCTCGGCGGACGGCTCGGCGCGCGGTTGGGCCGTGGCGGGATACAGCGTTTCCAAGTTGGCCCGCAACTGCCCGGCGGCGGTTTGCACGACGTGGCTGGTCTGGATCGAGCGGGCCGTGTGATGCACGAAACCGAGCAACGCGATGAGGCAGCCGATCGTGGCGGCGACGGCGAGGGTCACCGCGAGGCGCGGCACGCCGGCTCCTTCGGCGTCGCCGGGCAACTGTCCCAACACGACCACGCAGTAGAGGAACGTGGCCACGAAAATGCCGAGCACGCCTTGGTTGAAGCGGTCGCGAAGGAAGTTACGCAGGATTCGGGGGCCGAACTGGTTGGCGGCGAGCGTGAGCACGATCATTGTCACGGAAAAGGTGATCGTCGTGAGGGAGACCATCGAGCCGGCGAGTGTGCCCAACAGCTGGCGTGCGCCGGCGGCGTTGCCGGCGTAGATCGGCCACGGCAGGGGTTGGCCGGTTTTTTGGTTCCACAGGTCGACCTGCAGGGCGATCTGGGCGAGGCCGAGCGCGCCGATGGAGAGCAGCACGGGCATGACCCACTGGCTGCTGCGCAGGCGCTCGGTCCAGTTGATCAGGCGGGTTTTCAAATCACGCGACGAGTCGGGCGGGGGACTCAGTCCGAGTCGCTCAGGTGCGGGAGGTCCACCCAGAACGAAGCGCCGCCGTCGGCGGGGGAGTCGCAGTTGATGTCGCCGCCCATCTTGTCAACGAGGCCTTTTGAGATGCTCAGCCCGAGGCCGGTGCTGGACTCGCCGCCGGTGGGCCGGGCGCTCAGGCGCGTGTAGGGTTTGAAGAGTTTCTCGCGGTCTTCTTTGGAGCAGCCTGGACCGTGGTCGCGCACCTCAATGCGCACGAAGGCGTCGGACGGCGGATTCCCCAAGCGCACGTTGACGGGGGCGCCGGGCGGGGAGAACTTGATCGCGTTGGAGATGAGATTGTCGAAGACCTCGGCGATGGCGTGATAGTCCCCGATGACGGTGAGCTCCTTGCCTTTGGGCAGCACCAGATCGAGCGGGATGGATTTGGCGTGGGCGGCGGAGCGGTTTTGTTGCACCACCACGCGCAGCACCTCGGCGAGGTCGATCGGTTGGGCGTCGAGCCGGATCAACTGCACTTCGCGGGCCCGCCGCATCAGGCGGTCTTCGATCAACGCGAGCATCTCGTTGCAGGTGTCGACGATCGTATCCACCAATTCGCGACGCGGGTCTTCGGGGCCGATGCCGTCATCACGCAGGGTGTGGGCGGCAAAGCGCACGGAGGAGATCGGGTTCTTCAGGTCGTGGGCGACGGCGGCCATCAGTTCGCTCTTTTCGGCGACGATCTTGTGCATCTCGTCGCGGGTGCGCTTCAGGGCGATGTGGGTGGCGACGCGAGCCAGCAACTCGGGCGCGTGAAACGGTTTGGTGATGTAATCGACCGCGCCTTCGCTGAGGGCCTTCACGCCGGTTTCCGTTTCTTGATCGGCGGTGAGAAAGATGATGGGAATGCCTTGCGTGGCGGGGTTGCACTGCAGCCGGCGACATACCTCGATGCCGTCCATGCCGGGCATCATGAGATCGAGCAAAATGAGGTCGGGCGCCTTGGCGGCGACGCGTTCGAGCGCGGCGGGGCCGTTGGAGGCGAAGAAGACCTCGTAGCGTTGCTTGGCGAGGAGCTCGCCAACGACCTGCAGGTTGCGCTCAACGTCATCGACGACGAGCACGCTGCCATCACGGCCGCTGGACAAGTAGAAGGGGGGAGGAGTCATGAGGCTTCGTCTTCGAGGCGATTCGCGAGATCTTCGATCACTTCGGGGTAGGCTTTCAAGGTGGTT
>CAXBDS010000070.1:0-22003 GCA_963974355.1 uncultured Opitutaceae bacterium | reverse complement strand
CCCGCCGGCGCCGCCGCTTTCCCTTTTGGCCAAGCATGGCGGTCGCCGCCCGAGCCCGCGTTTCAACCCGCCACCGCCTGGCTCGCCGCCACGCCCGACGCCTTTCACGTTTGGGCCACGCTGAGTGACGCGCATCCGCGCACCAACGCTCGGGAAAACCACGCCCGCCTCTGGGACCTCGGTGACGTATTCGAGATTTTCTTACAACGCATCGGCGATGAGGCTTACCACGAGTTTCACGTCGCCCCCAACGGCCGCCTGCTCCAACTGCGTTTCCCGCGCGGCGACTGGCCCCGCACCGGCGACATCGCGCCCTACATTCGACGCGACGCGCTCATCGACGCCCACGTCCAGCTCAACCCCACGGCCGGCACCTGGCACGTGCGCGCCGCCATTCCGTTTCGTGCGCTGACGAGCGACCCCGCCCGCGGATCATCCTGGCGCGTCTGCTTTGCCCGCTACGACTACGACGACGCGGGCGTGCCCTGTTGCTCGGCCTCCGCGCCGCTGACTCAACTCGACTTTCACCGTCGTCACGAGTGGACGACCATTTCACTGCCTCCGCCCGACCCATGCTGAGTCCCGCCGCTCCCGCTCCGTTTCTCGACTGCACCGCCGAGCTCGGCGAAGGCCTGCTCTGGCACCCCGAACTCGGCACGCTCTGGTGGGTGGACATCACTCGCCACCTCATCGCCGAGTGGAATCCCGCCACCCAACAACGTCGCCAATGGCACATGAACCAAACCGTCAGTGCACTGGTGCCCGCGCCCGGCGGACAACTCTTGGCGATTCTAGCCGACGGCATTTACCGCTTCGATCCCACCACCGGTGTGCCCACCTTCCTGGTTTGCCCGCCCGAGCACGACGCGCAGCGCTTGAGGTTCAACGACGCCAAATGTGACCCGCAAGGCCGCCTCTGGGCTGGCACGCTCGCTCACGACGGTGTGCCCGGCCAAGCCCGCCTCTACCGCATCGATGCCGACGGCTCGACTCACGTGATGCTCGAGGGCGTCGACCTCGCCAACGGCCTCGCCTGGTCCCCCGCCGGCGACACCTTCTACTTCGTCGACAGCCTGAAACGGAACGTGCAGGCCTTCGACTTCGACGGGACGACCGGCAACCTGTCCCGCCCCCGCATCGCCTTAGACTTGAGCGCCATCCCCGGCGTCCCCGACGGCTGCACCATCGACACCGACGGCAACCTCTGGATCGCGCACTGGGACGGCGCCCGCATTTCGCGGTGGAACCCGACCACCGGCGAACACCTCGGCGACCTCACCCTGCCGGTGCAACAAGTCACCAACTGCACCTTCGGCGGTCCCGACCTAGACCAGCTCTACATCACCACCGCCGCCTGTGGTCTGACCGAAGAGCAACAACGCGCCCAACCTCTCGCCGGCCGCCTCTTCACCGCCCCCCCCGCCACCACCGGCTATCCCGCCCACGGATACACCACGGGCTGACGCAGGAGGGCGGGCACTGAACCGGCCGCCCCTTAGGCCGCCTGCTGGCAGGCGCTCCCGCCGACCAGCGTGCCGACGCTGCCTCGCCTCTCCCCTTTTCGTGTATTTAGTGTGTTTAGTGGTTAAAAACCGACGTCGCCCCACCGCGTTGTTTTCCGAGTCTCCAGTGTCTTCCGTGGGCAAACCCTCCCCGATCCAAGTCGGCCTCCCCACCAGACCCGAAATCTCCCGACCGCGACTTGCCGTCCGCCCAAGAAAAGCCCGTTGGCTGCCCTGCCTTTGGGCCATGCGTTATCAGACGACGCGTTGTCCCTAACGAAGCTGCCGCGACGCTCGCTTGACCCCCCCGGCCCAGCGCCTAGCGTTCGCCCCATGAGCAAAGCAGAAATTCACGCGGAGCCACCCGACCTCTCGCTGGAAGAGCGTGGTGACATCCTTGCTCACCTTTGGAAACTGGAAGAGGCCGCCGGCCCAGCGGGACCCGAGCAAACCCTGCTCAATGAAGCGCAGATTGCCTACGATGCCCAACCCGAAGCGGGTTCTCCTTGGCCCGAGGTGATCGCTCGCCTGCGTCATCGCGAATGAAGTGGCAGCTGCTTGTGCGTCTCGAAGCGGAGCGCGACGTTGAATCGGCCCGCGATTGGTATGATGAAAAATCCGAGAAGCTAGGCGACAATTTCTTGGACGAAATGGCGGCCGCGATGGAAATCTTGGCTGCCCATCCAGATATCCAACGACCGTATCACCGTCAGTTCCGGCGGTAACTACTCCGCCGCTTCCCTTACCAAATCTTCGATCAAATCATCGGAGAACGCGTGGTTGTTTTCGGCGTGCTCCACGCCCGTCTGGCCCACGCTCAGCGACTTTCCGACACCTAGGTTGCCCGCACTTCCCTGCGGACGAAGAAGCAGAGTTGAGCTCCTCAATTTTCGCTTTTCGGGCCGACCACACTCTTCAGTCGGCTTGACCCCAAACCCCAAGGCCTGACCCTCTTTTCCGGCTTGACCCTCTTTTCCGGCTCGACGCACCCTTTTTCCTCACTCGCGTAGACCAAGTCTATCGCTTCCTCGTTTTCGCGTCTCGGGCCATCAACGGGACAAGCTATAGCTTTATGCGGCAGCGCTAAAAACAAGCCTTAGCTTGAGCATGCCTTCGGTTCGACCTGCCCCCGGGATTCGGCTAATCCGGAGCCAGGTAACCTAAGACGGCTCGAACGCACCTCCCTCCGGCACCACGAAATGTGGGGTTTGACCCCGTTTTCCCACCTTGACCCCGTTTTCCCACCCGACCCCGAACCCCAAGGCCTGACCCATTTTCAGTCCCGACCCATTTTCAGTCCCCTGACCCATTTTCAGTCCCCCCTTGGCGTTACCGGTCGTCTGACCGTGCTTCGTATAGTTTTTGAAGCACATGCAGAAGCCCCGGGTCATTAGGGTAGTAAACGAGGCCTTGGTTGATAACAGATTTTGCGTTATCTTCCATTCCGTCGGCTATCAATATCTCTGCACATAGCTTGTAAATTGACACGATGTTTCCGAGGCGAGGGCCGTTTAGGCATTTTTCTAGTATTTCAATCGCGCGTCCGCTCTGCCCTTGCTTCCATAAAAGCCGTCCGCAGGCCTGATAAATAATCACCATGCCGGGAATCGCCGGTTTACTTATTGCTCTGATTAATAGGTGAATGGCTTGGTCGCTTTGACCGTCTTTCGCTAAAAATTTTGCGCAGGCTCGATATAATATCGCCATGTCTCGCTGGCCGGGAGTGTCGATTGCTTTTAATAACAGCTTAATGCCTTCATTTCTTCTGCCCGATTTCTCCATTAAATCCGCGCATGTGATATAGAGGGTCGCTGGGTCATTTATGTTTTTCCCCAAAAGGCCATCTTGTAGTAAATTGATTCCTTCTTCAGTTCTGCCGCACCGGGACATGTAGCCTGCTGTCATTTTGTATAGTGACGACTTTTCCTTAACGCCCGGGGTGCGTATTCCTTGCATTCCTATATGGATTGCTTCGTCTATCTTGCGGCTATGGAACAAGAGCTTCGCGCACAATAGGTAGATTGATGGTTCGGGTCTAAGTCGAGATCTAGAGGCTAATGTCTTAAGTAGTTTGACTGCGTAATCGCTGTTCCCGTTTTCTTCCATCGCTTGGACGAGCGTGTGAACTAGCGGCAGGGAATCTTTTACTCTCGTAGAGGAAATTCCATCTTCCAGTATTGCTACGGCGCATTCAACATCACCTCGGCTAATCATTAGCGTGGCTAAGGCGCGGTAAAGTTCCTTTGGGTCTTTAACCAATCTATCGCGAATTCCCGTTTGCAGGCATTGCATGGCCTCTTGTGGGCGTTGGTCGCGAAGCATGCAGTCAGATAAGCATAAATAAAGAGAATACCTGCGAGACACGTCAGTAGTGTCAAGGCCTAGCTCTAAAAGTTTAATTGCTTCTGATTGGCGGCCCGAATTAAGCATAAGCGTGGCACAATCTGCATATAGCCGCCCCTTGTCTTGAATGCTTGGTTCAATTATACCCTTTTGGAGTAGCCGGATCGCCTCATCGACCCGATTTGCATTACTCATGAGTTCGGAACAGTGGCTCAGCAGCGATGAAAGGCAATTCACTCCCGGCGTTTCGATGCCCCTGAGTAGTAGTGCTATCGCATCGTGGATCTTGTTGTTGTTCACGAGCAAATTGGCACAAAAAAGATAAACAGAAAAGGAGTTCTTGCCGGCACCTAAGCATGCGAGCGCCCGTTCCTCGGCGAGCAGCATTGCATCAAGTCCATGTAAATGATATTCAAGTTCGATTAAGAGCAGCCAACTCGCGTAAAACGCTTTCGGACCCACCGCTTTTCGTGCGTGCGTAAGCGCAAGTGAATAATCGTTTGCTGTATTTCTGGACTTCAAACAGAGGGCGAGGTGGTGTTCTAGTGGGCTTGGTCGTATTGAGTCGGGAATGCATGACAGCAAAACGATCCTTTCCTGTATAATCTCTACTTCGCTGGGGGCTTGGTAGAGTAAGTGACGAGGTATCCTCGAAATTGCGAAATTGGTTAGTCGGCGATCTGCCAAGACCAGCTCGGCGATACGGCCGGCCTCGCAAAGATGATGCCTCAGTTCGGAATATGACTTTGTTAGGTTTTGCGTATCCGCAAGGGCACCCGCCTTAAAATGCCTGATATGATAATTTGCGGCGATGCTGTGTGCTCGACGCCACTGAAGTGTGTTTTCTCTTAGCCGTGAAATCCCGATCTCCCGCGCGATTGGATGTAGCGAGTCCCACCCGAGGTGAGTTTCTATAATGTAGCTGCGGATGAGTTCCCGTCGGATTTCATCAGTTCGGTGTGCTGGAGTTGGGAGCTCCGAATACACATCTTTTCGAAATGGACGCCGATGTGCTGAGATCGTTTGTAAGAACTCTCTGGTTTCTGGTTTTATTCTTGGCAGAATCCGGCCGATCAGTTCCGCCTCGAATTTGGCTAGCAGATCTCGCCCTAACTTTACGTCACCGACTTTGGAGAGATCCGGTGCAAGGGATATTAGTTCCTCCAGTGAGTCATACTCAAGGCATCCGATGAGTATCTGGATTGCTCTAGGATTTCCTGCAACTCTGAGTCCGATCTCATCGATACGTTCAGGCGGTATCTCGCCTTCTCTTTGAGATGCCCGTAATAGACACAATATAAAGGTGCTTGCGTCGTCGCCGTCAAGGGGCGGCATTGTTCGCACGTCACACTCATTACTCCACCGATCTGTTCGGCTAAGGTGATTGCTGACAATTAGCAGCTTGCCGTGTCCTTTATAGTTTCTACTTATGTTTTCTATTGTGCGAGCCCATTCAGGTGGAGGAACGGCCTCTCCGTCTGTCAGTAGGGTTTGAAAATCGTCGATGATTATCAGGATTCGATGTCCGGTGAGAATTCGGTTAAGGGTTGAGAAGAGATCGGCTCCTTCACCCTTTTTCATTTCGTCAATTAGGTCGGATATTCCTATGTTCAAAAGCGAAGTAGCCAGATCGTAAAGTAACTCCAAAGTCGGGTCTGGGGCTTCCTCTTGGATTCTCAGGTAAATTGCGGATTCACCGAAGCTCTGTTCTATCAAGCGGGAGAGTAGTGTTTTTCCACAGCCCGCGAAACCTTGAAGAATGGCAACCGAACGTCCCGCCTCGCGCCACTCCGTAGTAAAATAGTCGAAGAGTCGTTTTTGTTTTTTACCTACAAGTTTGCGTTCGATCTTGTTTTCGTCCGTTTCGTTTCTGCCTTCTGTTTCCGGTGCGTTGTGTATTGTGGAGCCGGCTATGATGGGTGTTTTAGTTTCTTGAGTGTGGCGGTTAATTATAAGCTTTGCTATTTCTGACGGGCTCCGGCTTTCGATACTTAGGTATCCATCTCCGGATAGAATCCCTAGCGGCGAATAGTCGCAATTTCTATCAAAGCTCAGCAGCATTATCCTATTCTCTTCAAATGTCTGAATTAGCTCCTTGATGTATCTCATTTCCAGCCGGCACCAGCGTTTACCTAAGTAATCGGAACTAAGGAATATGACTATTAGCTCGGACTCTTTGTTGTAGAGTGGTGGCAGGTAGGTGTCTAGATTTGGGCGGGCGAACTCATCTTCGTAGTATTTATCGTATAGTATTCGGTTTTTTGTGAACACCTTTGCGAGGTGTTCGGCGGTCTCTGCAATGAACGGTCTAGATTCACCAGGAAAGGAAAGTGCTACCGAGAATCGCTTCGGGTTGTTGGGCTGCTTCTGTTCCATGATTTTGGGATGATGTGATGAACGTGTGGAAGGCGACGGCAGTATGTTCCTTGAGAGTCTGAAACTACTTCCGAAGGCAACGATACGGAATGAAGGCGAAAAGAGAATCAGGTCTTGGGGTTTGGGGTTTCATGTGGAAGGCCTGCGCACGGATCCCGTAGGACAAACCACGTAACACGGAAGCCTGTGTTGGTTTGCTAGCAGGGTTTACGGCCGGAGACATGGGGAGAAACGACAGAGTGGGGCAACGCGTAGCTGAGGCCACAGCGTCCTGCGTGGCAGTGGGATAGGGGAATCCCCGAACGATTGGCGAGGATGGAGTGTGGTGGACGGAGCCTTTGTGGCTTTGTCGCGGGCCAAGCCGACGGGGTCAGCAACGGTCTTTCATGCGAGGGTAAATTTATGTCGAAAAAAGGGGTCTTGTCGAAAAAAGGGGTCTGGCCTTGGGGTTTGGGGTGCTGAGCCGACGACATCCTGCCAAACATCTTCGAGCCCGCCAATCCACCAATATACTCTTACATGCGGGCTCCGCCGCTTAAGGTGCCCCCGGCACGTGCCGCTTAAAGTCCATCGCGCTGTGGAGCACCCGCACAACCTGAAGCGTCGATTTGTTCACCCGAAACAAGATCACGTGCTTTCCTTCCGAGGCGATCTGGCAGCCCGGGAAAAGATCGGCGCGAAACCGATACCTCGCGGGCTCCGCGAGCAAGGCTTCGAACCTCTCCCACATTTGATCCAGATAAGCTGCCTCCTGCACCGGGCCCCATCGCTCCAAGGTGTAGTCCCGAATAGATCGCAGATCAGCCAAGGCCGCCGGAGTGATCTCCAGCTTCATTTCGCACCACGCACCAGCGCCGCGAACGCCTTCTTGGATTTCACCGGGATAGCTTCACCGCCTTCCAGTTGGGCATAGCCGATAGCCGCTTGGGCGCGCAGCCAGTCATTTTCGCCCTCCCGGCGCAACGCGTCCCGCAACGCCTCACGGATGACCTCACTGGCGTTGTTGTAGAGCCCCGATTCCACCTTCGCCTTTACCTGTTTTTCCAGCTCCGGAGTCAGCGAAATATTCACGCCACCACTGTGCAAACCTTGCTAAAGCCTGTCAATTCTGCGCAACTCAACAGACAGCTCAAAAGGGTCCTGGTTTGGCCGAATCCGAGCGGGCCAAGCCGAAAAATGCTAATTTCTGGTTCGGCGGTTTCAAACATCGAACCGATCATTCATGCATTCCCCCACTCTTTGAATGGTTGACGATTTTCGGCCTGACTCTTTTCGCCGCACCGCGAGCTACAGGCCGAGCTGCCGCAGCAGCTCCTCGACCGTCAACCGGTGATGCGCGGCCACCGGCTTGAGCACGCCACCCAACAGCGTGCCAGCCTTCAAAGGCTTGTGCGCGGGCACGGTCACATGATGCGTGCCGTTAACCGTTGTGGTCAGACGAATGTGTGAGCCGTCCTGCCGCACGCGCTCATAACCGAGCACCCGCAGCGCGTTAACGAGTTTGGTCCCGTCGATGTCACGCGGGATTTTCACACCGCGAACACCTCGTCACGCACGAAATGCAGCCGGATCACCTTGGGCATCTCACCGAGCACGCCGTCGCCAAAATGACACTGCACCGCATCGCGCACCATCCCACGCAACTCGTCGAGCGTCTCGCCCTGAGTCGCGATGCCATGACCCAGCGCGGTGGCCACATAGCCACCGTCCACCGTGTCCTCGCTTACTTCAAAGATGATCTCGCTCATGGCTCTCACGCTACCTGCGCCTCGTTCATCGGCAAGCTCGTCTTCGTCGGCCAACTCAGCCTCGAGTTAGTCGTCACTGGCATCGAGCACGAGCCGGGCAGGATGCGTGGCGACCGGTTTTTGCATCATGAAGCTACGGTGACAGCCTCGACCGCGTTGTCCTCGATCACGCCTTTGACTCGCGGGAAGAGGCGCACGGCTTCGATGACCATCCAGACTTCGAGCGCCAACGTCGCGAGCGCGATCCCAACCAGCATCCAGTTCTGCTGGCTCCACCAACTCGGGTTGTCTTCGCCGCCCACAAACACCTGCCAGGTCATCGCCCAAAACGGCATGATCAGCATCAAAATCATCGGCGGAATCAGGAACCACACCGCAATCCCGCGCCGCCACAAGTAGAACGAAATCACGAGAAACGAGAGCCCGCCCAGCAACTGATTCGTCGCGCCAAACAACGGCCACAGAATCAACCCGCCCGTGCCGGCGGTCGCCATGCTCCAAGCCTGTCCCGGCGGCGGCACTGCGGCCAAGAACGCCGCCGTCGCCACCGCAAAGATCGTCGCGCCGTGCTTGCCGCGCAGCCACGCCAACGCCCCTCCCGTCCCGCCGCCGGCGGGAGCAAACGTCCCCGCCAACTCCTGCACCACGTAGCGCTGCAAACGACACGCACTGTCCAAGGTCGTCCCCGCAAACGACGCCACAAACACGCCCATCAACGCCGTCGCCACGCCGCCCGGCAGGCCGATTGCCTTCAGGAAATTCGCCGAACCATCGACAAATGCGCCCACCAGCGGACCGAGCTTCGAGGACCACACCCCGTAGCGTGACACCCACGCTTCGTTGCCCACCAACACGCCGCCCAATCCCGCACTGTCGCCGCCACCGCCCGCAATGCCGAGGCCGAGTCCGGCCGCACACGCGAGGATGACTAGCACGGCCAGAAACCCCTCCGTCAGCATGCCGCCGTAGCCGACGCAGCGCGCATCCGGCTCACTCGTCAGCTGCTTGCTACTCGTGCCCGAAGAGACGAGACAATGGAACCCGCTGATCGCCCCGCATGCGATCGTGATAAAGAGGAACGGAAACATCAGCGGCGCCCCGACGGGATGCCAATTCACCATCGGCGCCGCCATCGCCAGCGTCGGCCGCACGCCGTTCGCGAGCGGTGCCCCGCCCGCCACCGACGCCACGATCAGCCCGATCACGAGCAGCCCAAGCACCGAGATAAGCTGCAACGCGTTGATGTAGTCGCGCGGTTGCAGCAGCGCCCACACCGGCAGCACCGACGCCAGGTAGGAATAGCCCAACAGCAACAGCACCCACGTCCACGAAGACCAGCCCGCCATCGTTGTATTCAACAAATGGAGCACGCCCACGTCACCGTAGATCACCGAGCCATACATCACGACCAACGCCACGATCGACGGCAGCAGCAACCCCACCCCGCGCCGGTGCAACCACGTGCCGATGATCACCGCGATGGGGATCTGAATCACGCACGGCACGATCGCGCTCGGGAACATCCGAAAGACCGACGCGATCACCAGGCCGAAGATGGCCAACACAATCGTCAGCGCCATGAACAGCACGATCAGAAACAGCAGCCGCACGCGCCGATTCAGCACGCGCCCGGCGATCTCGCCGACGGTCTGGCCGTTGTTGCGCAGCGACACCACGAGCGCGCCCAGGTCGTGCACGGCGCCGATGAAGATCGAGCCGACCAGCACCCACAGCAACGCCGGCAACCAGCCCCACATGATCGCGATGGCCGGACCCACGATGGGCCCCGTGCCGGCGATCGACGCGAAGTGGTGGCCGAAGACCACCGACTTCGCCGTCGGCACATAATCGACGCCGTCCTCCAGCCGGCGCGACGGACACACGGCGTTCGCCGAGAGCCGAAAAATCTTACCGCCCAACCAGCGGCCATAGGTGTAATAGGCGACGACGAATCCGACGCCCGCGAGTAACGCGATCAGTAGAGGGGGCATAAGCAAAAAAGCGCCCCACTTCACACCGATCCCGTCGGCCAACGCAATCTCGCAACGCCTCCGCTTCCGCCCGACCTTGATCCGCCCGTCCCCTGCGGCTAATCCGTCCCGCATGTCGCCGCCGCAACGTATCCTCACCGTGGGTTGTCCCGGCGCCGGAAAATCCACTCTCGCCCGTCACCTCGCGCCTCTCCTCGACCTGCCGATCATTCATCTTGATCGCGAGTATTGGCAGGCGGGCTGGACCGAGCCGAAACGCGCGGACTGGGACGCCGCCGTGCTCCGTCTCGTCGAGCAGCCCCGCTGGATCATGGACGGCAACTACGGCCGCACCCTCCCCGCCCGCCTCGCCGTGGCCGACGCCGCCATCCACCTCGATCTGCCGCGGCGCCTTTGTCTCCCGCGCGTGATTCTCCGCAGCCTGCGTCAGCACGGCCGCGCCCGGCCCGACATGCATCCCGGCTGCCCGGAGCGCCTCCCCGACCTCGAATTTCTCCTCTGGATCTGGCGATTTCCCCGGAAGCATCGCCCCGACCTGATCAAACAACTCGCGGGCGCCGGGGCTCACGGTTGCCAAGTGATCACGCTCCGCTCGGCCCGCGCGATCACCACGTGGTCGACGCAGGCCGCCGCCCGCCCCGGCACCTTACCACGCGTTACCACCGCGTAAAAGCGGGCGGCAAATCGCTCACGCCTTGGCCAACCCGTCGCCCGCGCGCGCCGTGGCGAGGGCGGTCTCGTTTGTTACCTACGGGTAATCGACCAGTCGGTGCTTTTCCTCGGGCGAAAGATCGGAGGCGGCCAGGATCCGCTGCGCCTCGTCAGGATCGACCGCGCGGAAGGCGCGATAGGCATCCGTGAACGCCGCGAGGATCGTCGCCGGATGCTCGAGCGAGAGCGCCCACTCCATGGCCGCCAAGGGGTCGGCCCGGGCAAGGACGGGGGAGATCGCTGCGGCGGCCCGGGTTTGCTCCGCGCCGATCGGCGCAGCTCGCACGCAGGCCTTCGCCCCGGCGGGATCCTGCTGGGCCAAGTCGCGCAGCACGGCGAAAAGGGTCGGCGCATCGATCTCCGCCTGCACCGCGGGAGGCTGATGCTGCAGCCACGTCAACGCGGCTCCGGCGTCGGTCGCGCTCCAGGTCTGGACGGCGCTGGTGAGCACCAAATTGCGCGCCGCGGCCGACGGCAGTGTCTTGCCCCAGGCAAGCGCCGTCGCCGGATCCCGCGGTATCCACGAAGTCATGACGGCTAGCGCCGACAACGCATTTTCCCGTTCGGCGACCAACGGAGCAAGCGCCCGACTGGCCGCCGCCGGATCGGCTTGCGCCCAGGTGCCGAACACCTCGCGCGTGGCGCGCAGGCGCGCGGCCCCATCGCCCAATGACTGCGCCCACGTCAGCGCGGCCGGCGGATCGATCTGCGCCCAGAGGCGAGCAGCCCGTCCCGCGACGACGCGTTGAAAATCGCTCGACGGCAACGCGGCGATGATTGCGGCGGCGGCCGCAGGATCGTCCTGCAGCAGTTTATCCAAAGCCGCGGCCAACACCCGGTCGAAGGCCACCCCGCGCAGAAATGTGCTCGCGAGACGGATCGCCGCGAGCGGGTCGCGCTCACTCAGCGCGAGCAGGCTGGCCTCGTCCGGTGGCGGCGGCTCCGGCAGAACCGGGGCAACGCTCGCAGCCGGCGTTGACGTGATACTCAGGGCGGGCGGCCGCTGGCCAAGCCACCAGCCGGCGACGAGCACCAAGGTGCCGGCCGCCAAACCCAGGCCGAGTCCGAATCGGTTTTTCATGATCGGAAAGAAAACCGCCCGCGCACGGCGGTGACGGTGCGCGAGCCGTTGAGTCAAATCGTCAACGCACCGTGATGTTGGTGGCGAACTGAACGCTGGTGACGTTCATCTGTGCGAGCGTGGTCGCCCGCGTGGTCTGGCCGGGCATCACGACATTCTCGAAGGTCACGGTGTCGATTTTACTCGAAGCGTTGAGGCCTTCCAACGCCGCCGCGGTGTTACCGGCATCGCGCACTTTGATATTCTTGAGATAAACGCCCGTGATATTACCGCCGCCCAATCCGTCCGCGTCCTGAATCCAGCCGTGCCACCACGCCGAGTTGCCCCAAGAGTTACCGTTGACGCGCTCGATATCGATGGCTTCGAAACGCGTGTTGGTGACGGGTGCATTCCCCCATTTCGCACTGATGCCGACGCCGACGGCACAATCGAAGGCGACGTTGTTGACGAAACGCACGTTGTTCTGGGTCTGGTTGGTGCCCTCGCCGATTTTGTAGGCGTAATAGTCGGACCACGCAAGGCAGTTGGTGATCAGCACGTCGTCGACCGGCTGCGGGCTGCCCGGCCAGTTGACCGTGATCCCGGTGCCAGCCCACGTCTTCGTGCTGAACGAATCGTCGTGCGCGATGGCGATGCAGCCATCAATCACGACATCCTGGCATTCGTTGACGTCGATGCCGTCATCTTCCGTCATACTGTTCAGCACCGAGTTGAACATCTTCACGTTCTTGAACGTGATGTTGTGGGAGCGCGCCGGGATGACGGACCACGTGCCGGCGTCGCGGACCACGATCCCTTCCATGGTGAAGTTGGAAGTGCCCAGTGGCACGACGACGTTGCAGGCAAAGTTGTTGGGTCCAATCGTATTGGTGGCGTTCGCGTCCAAGGTGCCACGTCCATAAATCTTCACGTTGGTGGATCCGGCGGTCGTCTTGATCCACCAGGTGAGCCAGCGATTCTGCGAGGACTTGAACGCATCGTGCGTGTAGTTGGCCGACGTGCCGTGAAAGCGGAAAACCGCGCCGCCTTCCATGAACAGGTGCACGTTGCTTTTGAGCGTAAGATTGCCGACGTAGTAACGCCCGACCGGCACATACACGATCCCGCCGCCGGCATTATGGGTGTCGTCGATCGCCGCTTGGACGGCGGCCGTAGCCCAGCCTCCGCCCTGATTGTTGGCCCCGTATTGCGTGACGACATTGCGGATGCCGGCTCCGGAACTCGGCGGTTTGACGTAGGGCGGATCGATGGCCATCACGAGTCGTCGTCCATCGGTGGCGATGATGAGGTAGTGTTCCTGGTTCAGCGTGAAGCTCATCGTATTCCCGCTCACCGTGGCGGCGATGGGCAGCTTCGCGGGACTGATGGCCCACTGGCTGATCGAACCGTAAAGCGTCTTCACCTGCAGGTTCATCGAGCCGGAAACGCGCGTAAAATGCGCGTAGTCGTAGCCGCTGTCGAATCGGGTGACCTGCACGTTGAGGCCATCGACGGTGAGCTCGTAGGTGGGAGACGCCGCATACTCGGCAATCGGCGGCAATTGATGCCGTTCGATCACGGCGGATGCCGACGAGGCGAAGGTGAGGAGCACGGCGAAGGCGGCAGAGAGACGCGCGGGAGCGTGCCCACCGGACAGGAACAAACCGACGGCGCCGAGAAGGCGCAGTAACCAGATCTTCATTTGAGGTGTGGGGTTGAGGGTGAACTAACGGGGGAATTCAAAGCGGCTCGCACGCGGCGATCAGGTCGTCGACGTGGCCGCAAGCGAGCGCGACGCTCGTATCCGCGGCGCCGTAGTAGAGGCGCACCTCATCCGACGATTCATCGAGGATGAGGCCGCACGGGAAAATCACGCTGCCGCGAAAACCTTCGACTTCGTAGTCCGCCTCCGGGGAGAGCAGCGGCGTGCGCATGAGACCGACCACCCGGCTCGGATCGTTCAGATCGAGCAACATCAGCCCCGCGTAGTAACGTTTATACCAACCGCGGGCTTCCCAGCCGTGGAGTCGGCGATCGTCGTCTTTCCACACCGCGTGAATCGGGGTCAACCAGCCGGCGCGCGTGCGCACCGGCGGCGTCGCGGGACCGATCTTGTTGTTCACGTAGGGCACCTCGTCAGGACCGAGCACGGGCACGTTTTGGCCCCAGTAGCGCAGGTCCGGGGAACGACTGAGCCAGATCGGAAACGCCTCGGGCATTGGGCGCATGTAAACCGGGAAAGGTCGCTCCAACCGCACGAATTCGCCGCCGATCTTTTCCGGAAACAACACCATGTTACGCAGATCAGGTGTCGTCATACTTACGAATTCGAAGCGGACAAAATCATCCGTCTTCGCGACACAGCCACAGATGCCGTGCGCCGTATCGACAGCGAAACACAACCAGGGCTGCCCCTCAATCACCGTGATCCGCGGATCGTAAATGCGTTTGATGAACTCCGGGCCAAAGCGCGTCGGATACAGATGTCGCAGGCCGATCCGGGCGCGCGCCTCGTCCAACACCGGCTCCGGATGCACTCTCCACGTCAGGCCGTCGACACTGGTCGCCATCCCGATGTTGGTGCCGTCGAAAACGGAGTCGCCCCAACGACCGTAGTCGTTGCGAAAAACCATGACATAACGACCGGCATAATGAGCCACACCGGCGTTAAAAACCGTCGTCGCCGGAAACGGACAATCCTTGTGCGACAGCACCGGATTGGCGGAAACACGCCGTAGCAGGGGGGCCGCACGGTCGGAGTTTTTCACGACTCCGCCTCCTCCCGCACGAGTGCCACTTCGGGCACGATGTCGCGTCGCTCCGGATTGCCATCCATGGGATTTAGACGTCCCGGATCCCATGAGACCACTTGCCCCGCCTTCTCCAGCTCCGGTCGCAGCGTGGCGTAGTCCAGGGTCTGCACCGCGCGCCGCCCGTCCCGCAGGCAGAGGCTCGTCGCAATCGTCGCCGACTGCGCCAGAATCATGAACACCGGCTCCATGCGGATGCTGCCAAACGCGATGTGTGACGCACTCACCGCGACCGGCACCAGCAGGTTCTCGGTTTCACCGCGGCGAGGGATGATCGACCGATAGCTGATGCCATACGGTTTCGGCAGTTTGATTTGCACGTCGCCTTCGTTCAGCACGATGCCGGCGTGGACGAGGCGACGGCACTGGTGCGAATCCATCTGGTAGGCGCCCAACCCCACGACGTCCGTCTCCTCCGCCCGCGACAGGCAGTGTTTCTCCGTCATCACCACATCGCCGATCATGCGACGTCCTTCCCGAATGTAGAGCTGGTGCGGCCAATGTCCGGTCGCGCCAAATTCATCGCCCGCCAAGCCCCATTGTCCGTAAGCTTCCCGAATCGGAGCCGGCACGGCGGAATCGTTGGCGAGAAACCACAGGTAACCTTGCTGGTAAGTGGCGTGACGCTGGAAAAGCGCTTCCCTCGTCGCGTAGTCGCCGCCCGGCCATCCCCAGTTGCCGCCGATGTAGTCCGTCGAGACGGCGCCGTGGTTGTTCGTATCCGTCTTATCACCGCGGATACGATCGAATTTCTGAAAGACCTGATTCCAGCCCGTCGCCAAATAGCGCGCGAGCAGTTCATACTGTTGCCGATCATAACCGGCCGGCCGCGCAAACGGCACGCGCAGCTCCGGCGATCGCGTGAGGCACATCCGGAAATTATAGGCCTGCATCCGATGATCGGCCGCGCCGGGGATAAACCGATCGTCGGGATCGATGCCCGGCAGCAGACCGCTCGCGGGATCGCCCGGGATCACGTAGGGATCGACCGGCGCGCTAAATTGATGCGAGGCGTGGATCTGCTGACCGTTGAACTTTTCGCCGTAGGTCAACGCGCTTTCACGCCCGACGTAATGGCTCACGCCCGCCGCCGCCATCAGGTCGCCCTCGTAGGAGCAGTCCATGAAATACGCGGCGCGGACCCGCAGTCCACTGGTCGTAACCAATTCGACGATACGATTTCGTTCCACCGAAACCCCGGCCACGAAGTGGCGGTGATGCACGCCTACGCCGGCTTCGTGCAACCAGCGTGTCAGGGTCTGTTCGGCCACGTGTGGTTCGAAACACCACTCTTCGGCGACACCGTAATGGTCGCCAAGTTGGCGATAAAATTCCCGGGCCAGTCCGCCCACCGCCTCGCGGTTGCCCAGATCGGTAAAGCTCAGGCCACCCGTCGTAAGACCGCCGAGTTGACGGGCCGGATTGAGCAACACGACGCTCAAGCCGCGTCGCCGCGCTTCCACGGCGGCGACCACGCCGGCGGCGTTGGCGGTGTAGATGCACAAATCAGCCGTGAGAGGCGGTGCGTCCGCGGGCAACGCCGGCGCGGGACAATAGTATCCGGTAGAATCAGTCATGAGGAAACAGGTGCAGGCGTAGAGCCGAGTTCAGGAGGCCGCGGACGAGCGGGGCTGGGGCGCGCGACCGCGTCCCCCGCCGTAAGCTCGCCAGAAAACCAACGCGGCGGCCGGATGGAGCAGCGCGCCCCCCAGCAAAATGGGCGTGTAGCCGAAGTGTTCGACGAGCGTGCCGGCGCCGAGATTGAACAGGGCGGCGGTTGCGCCCCCCATCGCGCTCAGCAGCCCCACCCCCGTGGCCACCGCGTTGCGCGGCACCAGATCGGCGACAAAGACATTGGTCAGGAACAGCCAGGAGCTGCACATGAGATAAAGGCCGGCGAGCAGGACGATCGCCATGGCCGGGTTGATCGAAAAGGGCAGCAACCACGCGAGCGGGGCGAGCGCCGCCGCCAACACCAGCGGCAATGATCGCGCGCGATTCAGCGAGAACCCGCGCTTCACCAACCAATCGGAAAACAGGCCGACGCCGAGGTTGCCCAGCGAGCCACACGCCGGAGGAATCCATGCCCAGCGCCCGATCTGCTCCAGGCTGAAACCGAGTCGTTCCTGCAGGAACGCCGCGTGCCAATAGAGCAGGAAAAACCAAAACGGATCGCTCAGCAAACGGACGCCGAGCAGCGGCCAGATGGCGCGCATTTTTAACAGCCCGAGAATACCGGGAGACTTCGTCTTGATCACCGGTTCGCCGAAGTCCGGCGGGGTGCGATCCAGGCACCACCAGATGATCGCGACCCCGATGCCGATGACGCCGGGAATGAAAAACGCGAAGTGCCATGAAAGGCTCAGCGTGATAAACGCCACGAGCGGCGGCGCCGCCATCTGGCCGAGCGCCCCGATGGGCGACTTCACCGAAACGGCCGTGGCGCGGCGTTCTTTCGGGAACCAATTTACCACAAACAAAATGGCCGTCGGCATGATGCCCGCCTCGGCCACGCCGAGCACCACGCGCCAGACCAGCAATTGGTGAAAGCTGGTCGAGAGGCCCGTGCAAATCGTCGCCAGCGACATCGTGCCGATGCAGAGGAGCGACATCTTCCGCGTGCCCCAACGATCCGCCCACGTCCCCGTGAACAGATACATCACGGTGTAGGGCACCATGAACGCCGTGATCAGCCAGCCATACTGCGTGTCGGTGATCCCGAGCTCGTCGCCGAGGGTCGTCTTCAGCAACGACATCACCTGCCGGTCCACCACAAAAAGCACCGCCGCCACCGCGACGAACCCCAGCAAAACCCAGGAACGGGTCGGCACGGACGGGATCGAAGCGGAAGCAGCGGTGGTGGAATCGGACATGCGAACGAGAACGGCGTTGGACAGCGGGCGGGGGGGCGACGGCGACTAGAACCGCGCGTCGAGCGTGAAGACCACGCGGGACGGCAGACCGCGGGAACGCACCGACGGGATTTCGTCTTCGTCCGTCAGGTTCTTCCACTCCAACTTGGCGGACATCGGGGTGGCGCCGAACTTGAAGTCATAGCCCACCGTGGCGTTGGCGATCAACTGGTCCGGCAAGTAGAGATATGGATTGTTCGAGATCTCCGCCTTGTGACCGGTGTAGCTGAAACCACCGCCGACCCACCAACCGTCCCCGACCTCGCCGGCGAACGTGTAACGCGTCCACAGATTCACGCGATCCCGCGCGGTCGACTCGGGCTGCGTGTCCTCCAAGTAGGCGACGCTGGCGACCTTGATCTTGTCGTAATAGGTGTCGGTGTAGCTGGCGCCCAAATACACTTGCCAGTGATCGGTGGGCGACCAGGTGAGGTCGAGTTCGACGCCGTTGCTGGTGACCGTATTGCCCTGCACGTCGGTCGCCTCAGTGAGGCCCGTGACCGGGTTGATCTGGTTCACGGTGAAGGTGTAGTTGTCTTGTTCGAGGGCGAAAAACGCCAACGTCGACGAGATGCGACCGTCGAGGAAATCGGTCTTCAACCCCAATTCGTAGCCCCGGCCGATAAACGGCTCGGCCAAACGGTCGACCACCCCTGCGGTGCGCAGCTGCTGGTTGCCGGGGGTGAACGATTCGCTGTAGCTCGCATAGAGCAACGCATCGGGCCGGAGCTGCCAGCCGAGGCCGAACTGCGGCGTGGTCTTGGTGGTCTTGAACTCCACACCGGCCGCGCCGGTCTGCAGGTTGATCGTCTGCGATTTCGCCTCCGACCAACGCACGCCGCCGACGGCCAGCAGCTTGTCGTCAAAGAACGAGAGGAAGTGCGCGGTGTAGATGCCGGTGTTTTCGCTCGGCGTGTTGCGCAGCAGATTCTCCGGCATCGCGGACAACGGGAAGAAGGTCTCGGTCCACGTGGATCGGTCGCTCAAGTCCCACGCCGCCGGCCACTGGTTCGTCGGCAGCGTGCGCTGATAGACGATCGCATCGGCGTTTTGATAAGTGACGCCGACGAGGGGCTTCCACGTAACGTTTTCAAAAACATACTGCCCCGCCGCTTCGAACTGCCAGGTGCGGGTTTCGTTTTTCCGGCCCGTGAGTTGGGCGCGGCGCAACGACTCCGCGCCGTCGCGATCGACGTCGACCAAACGCGTCGTCGTCTCAAACACATTTCGAAGCGAGTAGTCGCCGTTGAGGGCGTTGATCAGGAGATCGTAAGGCACATAACTGAGCACATCACCGTAGCCGTGCTGGTAGCTGTCGCTCTTGCCGTTGTCCCACGTGAACACGCCGCGCAGGTTCCACGCCTCGCCAAGTTTGAAGGCATATTCGGCGAAGAAGTTTTCGTAGTCGCTGTCGCGATAATCGTAAGCGCTGGACGCATTGTAGGTCCGGTCATCGATCGCGTAGTGACCGAAATAGGTGATCGGGGCGAGGGCCTGACTCGGATCGCCCGGCAGGGGATATTTCGACTTGTCGTTGAGCGGGACGCGCACGCTCTGGCGCATAAACGCCTGCGGCGATTCGCGGCGCCTGAACCATTGGTAATCGAGCGTCAGTGCCGAATTTTCCGTTACGCGCCACGTGATCACGGGGGCCAGCACGCTGGTCTGCGACTCCGCCTTGTCCACCCATTCGAAGCCGTTTTCCCACACGCCGTTGAAGCGGAACAACAGCTTGTCCGAGACCAACGGTTGGTTCAAATCCACCGCGCCGCGCAGATAGCCATAGCTGCCCACGCTCGTGGTGACGTCGGCACTGCGCCGGACCTGCGGACGCTTGGACAGATAGTTCACCACACCGCCGGGCGCGATCTGTCCGTAGAGCAGCGAAGCCGGGCCCTTGACGACTTCGACACGGGCGACGGTCGCCGCATCCACGTAGCCCGAGCTCGGGAAACCGTTCCGCTGCGGGTCGCTTTCGAAGCCGCGGATGTTGACCTTGGTGGTGCCGGTGCCGAATTCGCGGGCGGCATTGGTCACACCCGGCGCGTAAGCCAAGATGTCGTTCAGATCGCGGGCGCCGATATCGGTGATGAATTGCTCGGTGAAGGCGTTAACCGAAAACGGCAGGCTCTTGATCGGCGTATCGATCCGCGTGGCGGAGACGGAATTGCCGGCCCGGTAGCCGCTATCGGCCGAGGTCGAGACGGTAAATTCGGAGAGTTCGATGACCGTTTCATCGGCGAGGGCCGAAGCGGTGGTCTGCGCGGCCAGAGGCGCGCCGCCGGCCGCCAGTGCGGCGACGACGAAAAACAAGGGGCGACGAGTTTGCATAGAGGTGGGGTTGCGGGTGAGGGGTGAAATCACGCCACGTCGCCAAAGGCCAGCGTGGGTGATCAAAGGGAACGCGGCCACCTTTCGTTGCAGACTTGCGGTGCGCCATATCGCCTTCAGTCTCGCCGTTGACTTGAACCCCATCCCCACCATGGAAGACGTGGCCCAGGCCGCGGGCGTGCACCGGACGACGGTGTCGCTCGCCCTCCGCCGCCACCCTCGCATCCCGGCCGCCACACGAGACGCCGTGCTGGCCGTGGCCGAGCGTCTCGGCTACCGGCCCAACCCGCTCGTCGCCGCGCTCATGCAACAGCAACGCGGGCGTCATCCGGGCGCCGGCGTCACGACCTTGGCCTACCTGACCTTCGACACCGCCGGAGAACGTTGGCGCGACAACCCTTCGTATTTGGAAATCCATGACGGCGCCCGCGCCCGGGCCGCCGACCTCGGTTTCAAGCTGGAGGAGTTCCCCCTCTATGCCCGCGGCATGAACCCCAAACGCCTGCGAGATATCCTGCTCACACGTTCCATCCGGGGCGTCCTCCTGTCGCCGCCACCCGGCGCCCAGGAAAACGTCCCGTTCGACGTCGACGATTTTGCCGTCATCGGCATCGGCCTGCGCATCCATTCGCCTTTGGTCGAACGCGTTTCCACCGATCACTATCAAGCCATGCGCCTGGCCATCGCGTCGTGCCGGGCGCGCGGCTATCAACGCCCGGGGCTCGTCATCGGTCGCACCGCGAGCGCGCGCATTGGCCACCGCTGGGAGGCCGCTTTCCTGATGGAGCAATGGCTGCATGACCCGGGACAGGAGACACTGCTGCTCAGCGGCGAGATGACGGAGGCAAGCTCCCCGGCGCCTCGCGGCTTCACGACGTGGCTGCGACGCCACCGTCCCGACGTCGTGATCACGACCACCAGTGATCGCGGCGAGGAGTGGCGGGCCTTGATCGAACGCATCGCCCCCGGCACCGGGTTGGTCAGCCTCGGGTTGCGGGAACCCCATGGCGACTTCGCCGGCATCTGGCAAAACCACGGCCGACTGGGCGCCATGGCCGTGGAGCTATTGGCCGCCAAGTTGCAACGCAATGAAACCGGCAGTCACCACGCCTCCGACGCCCACTTGGTGGAAGGCACCTGGGTCGACGGCGCCTCCCTGCTCCACCGCTAGCGCGACTAACGGCCCAGCGTTGCCTTTTTCCCGCCAGCCTTTCCACTCCCGCCCCATGCAGGTTCACGCCCCCATCTCCAAAGAATGGCGCCGCCGGATGACGCTCATGGGCCTCATGCTGTTCGGCTCCGCCCTCTGGTTCTTCTACGACGGCTTCATCGCCTGGCCCGCCGAGGCTCAACGCCATGAACAACTCGAGCGCATCACCGCCGAGCTCGTGGCTTCCGGCGAGGCCACCGATGCCAAAGACCCCGCCGTCTCCCGTGCTTGGGACGCCTATGCCGTCGAGCACGACCTCAAACCCAAACCACCTAAAGAACGCACACCCGGCGACATCTCCGCCCAGCGCACCATCGGCGGCGTCCTGCTTACGTTTGGCCTGATTTTCGCCGCCTGGGTCGCCCTGCAACATCGCAAGAGCGTGCGCGCCGACGGCGACCTCATCACCGGCGCCAATGGCGAACGCGTCCCGCTCGACACCATCGTGGAAATCGACCGCCGCAAGTGGAACAACAAGGGCATCGCCTATGCGATCTACGAGGTCGACGGCCGCCGCCGCCGCCTCTGCCTCGACGATCACAAATTCATCGGCTGCGAAGCCATCATCCTCGAAGCCGAGAAGCGCATCTCCGCCCGCCAGCCCACCGAGACCGACGCCCCCGACCTCGGACCCGACGCCTCCTAGCCCGAAGCTGGCGCACTTCTCGCCTCCCCGCGCCCCGTCAGGCCTCAGGTTGCTGCTCCGCCCATGCCCGACCCCGCCGCCACCGTCCTCCGCGCCGACTACGCCAATCCCGCGCATGCCCGCGACTTGATCGCCCTGCTCGACGCCTACGCCCGCGACCCGATGGGCGGCAGTCACCCGCTCGGTGACTATGCCCGCGAGCACCTCGTCGCCCGCCTCGCCGCCACTCCGCACGCGGTTAGCTGGCTCGCCTATGTTGACGAAAGCCCCGCCGGACTGATCAACGCGTTCGTGGGCCTCTCGACCTTTGCCGCCCGCCCCCTGCTCAACCTGCATGATATCGCGGTGCTGCCCGCCTACCGC
>CAXBDS010000069.1:0-22177 GCA_963974355.1 uncultured Opitutaceae bacterium | reverse complement strand
CGGGCGTCGGTTGGGACGGTGCGGCTGGACAACACGCGGTCGTCGATCTCGTTAACGATGCCGGAAACGGTGGTGACGGCCCCCGTGCTGCCCAAGGTGAGCGAGTGGCGAACAGTGTAGGCGACCGTGAGGTTCGCGCCGGCGCCTTGGCGGTTCGCGGCGAGGACTTCGATGCGAAGTTCGGCCGGCAGGGTTGTTCGGGTATCGCTGATGGTGCCGCGGAAGAGCCACGTGTAGCCCGTCACCAACGGCTGAAGACGAAGGTAGTCGATCTTTGGTTGGGGCGTGAAATCCACCAGACCGGGGTTAATTGTCCCGACGCTGCCGGGCGGTAGGGCCGCTTGGACGACGCCGCTAATTTGGGCGTCGGCGTAGCTGAAGGGGAAGTGGGCGGAGGCGGGGACGGGCCCGACGCCGAGGAGCCCGACGACGAGCGCGGCGAGGCTGGCTCGGCGAGGGAAAGGGGACCACCGGACGGGAGGCTTCATGGGACTTATGGGAAGCATCTAAAGGAGGGGCGAACGGGAGGCAAATCGCTTGTTCCTGGCTGGAGAGGCGAAGTCACGAAGAGTGACCGACGAAAAGACGACAAAGGGTAATCAGCCGGGCGCGGAGCGGCGTCGCGCGCGCGGCGAAGGCGCGTTGTTCGCGTTCGTAGCTGGTGCGACCTTCGGCGGTTTCGATGGGGATGGGGGTGAAGCCCAGGGCGCGCAGGTCGTAGGGGCTGGCGCGCATGTCGAGTTCGCGGATGTCGCGGGCGAGTTCGAAGCAGTCGGCGACGAGCTCGGCCGGGCACCAGGGCACCAGTTTCGCGGCCCATTTGTAGAGGTCCATGTTGGCGTGCAGGCAGCCGCCCTGCTCGTTGCGGGGAACGTCTTCGCGGGTGGGCTGGGTGCGGTTGAGCGGGCGCGCCGGGGCGGTGAAGAAGCGGAATGCGTCGTGGTGGGTGCAGCAGAGATTGGCGCGCTCGACGATGGCGGCGAGCTCGTCGGGCGGGAAGCGCAGCGGGTGGGCGTTGTGGCGGATCTCGTCGGGCGTCTGGCGGTAGACCATGGCCCATTCGTGCCAGCCGAAACAGTTGAAGACGGCGGGCCGGTCATGGACGGCGGCCAGTAGATCGCGCAACCAGCGAATGAAGACGCGACGCTTTTCCGGGATGGCGGCGAGGTCGAGCGTGACGCCGTCACCGGTTTCCCGATACGTCGGGCTGGGGAACGCGGCGGCGGCCTCGGGACCGGCGAGCGTCAGCCCGGGACCGGGTTGCCAGCGTTCGAGCCAGGCGGGGCGGAACGAATAGTAGGAAAACAGGAAGTCGTAGACGGGATGCTTCAGCCCGCGGGCGGCGCGCGCGCGGTGGGGGCCGGTCCAGGCTGTCACGCGGGCGTGGTGGGCGCGCCGGCGCGCTTGCCAAACGTCGTTGGCGAGCACGGTGAAATCGTAGGCGGGAGCGGCGAGCATGGGCGGCGCCGACCAGCCAAGGTCCCGCATCCCGGGGACGTCAATGCGATCCGCCGGGCGCGAGGCGGTGAAACGTTGACGGGACGGTCGGATTGGCCTCGTGATCAGACTCGATGAAGATCGTGCAATGCTGGGACGACGGGGTGAATGATGACATCGGCGTCATCGAGATTCTCCGCAAGTATGGGGCGAAGGCCTCGTTTAATCTGAATCCGGCCACGCACCGGGCGGAGCGGCACGGGGGTTTCAACGACAAGTGGGGCAAGGTGGTCCAGCGGCTCGCCCGCGGGGAACTGACGTCGGTCTATGAAGGTTTCACCATCGCGAATCACTCGGTGAGTCATCCGTGGCCGACGCGCATTCCGTTGGCGGAGTGGCGACGGGAGGTGGTCGACGGACGCAAGATCCTGCAGGACTGGTTCCAGCAACCGGTGTCCGGTTTTGCCTATCCGTTTGGCGATTACAACGAGGCGACGGCGGCGGTAGTGCGGGAGGCGGGGCACGTCTATGCCCGCACGACGCGGGACATGACGCCGTGTTTCCCGCCGGAGGACGCGATGGCGTTTCACGCCGACACGCATTTCCTCAAGCCGGATTTTTGGGCGCGGTATGAGCGGGCGAAGGCGGCGGGCGGGGGTGTATTCTATTTTTGGGGACACAGCTTCGAGCTGTGCACGGACGAACAGTGGGCGGACTTCGATGCGATGATCGCCCGCATCACGACCGATCCGGACGCCGAGTGGGCGGAGTTGCCGGATCTCTTTGTTTAACCGGCCGCCTCAGGCGAGTTGGCCAAGGAGGCGGCGGACGCCGTCGATAGGCAGGGTGTCGACGGCGGTGACGGGGAGCGGGGAGTGGTTTTGCCACCAGCGCAGCATGCTCGGATTCGTCAGGATGGGGCCGCTGACGCCGGCCGGGATCGTGTCGAGGGCGGTGTCGGGGAAGAGCCGCGTGGCGAATTGGATGGCGATGTCCAGCAGGGGGCGGGCGGAGGCGTGGACGAGTTGGCGGGCGGTTTCGTCGCCCTCGACCGCAAGGTGCAGCACGGCGGGCGCGAAGCCGGCGATCTCCGGGTTGGGTTGGTCGATGGTGTAGAGGTGGCGGGTGATGGCCGCGGCGGGTTGGCCGGGGAATCGGTCGCTGAGCAGCGTGCCGATGCGGGTGGAGACGGCGGCGCCTTGGAGCTCGAGCAGTCCGCGGGAAATGGCGCGGGAGCCGAGATCGTATCCGCTTCCTGGATCGCCGAAGCGCCAGCCGAACCCGCCGGCATAGTGCGGGGCAAGGTCGGGGTGAAACATGTCGGCGGTGTCGCTCTCGCGGCGCGGGGCGAGGGCGGCGACGAACGAGCCGGTGCCCCCGTGCAACACGAGGCCCGGGCGTCCGCCGGTGGCGAGTTCCAGCACGGGGCGGGAATCGTCGGTGGTGAGGACCTGGCCAAACTCCGGCGGCAGGGTGGCGGCGGTCTCGTGCCAGAAGGCGCGGCTGCCGGCCATGCAAAGCAGCGTGTGGGTGACGCGGGCGTGCGGTGGCGAGGCGGCGGCGAGGCGCGTGAGGGCCTCGAGCAGGATGTGGCGGGCGGCGACCGGGCCCGCGACGGACGGGTTGCAGCCCGGGGCGAGTTGCCGGGCGAGCGGAGCGTCGTGGCCATCGACCAGCACGAGGGCAGTCTTGCTGCCGCCGCCGTCGACGCCAATGCGCAGGAGGGAAGAAGAAGGGGCGGACACCGCGGGAAGGACTTACCCGATGAGCTTGCTCAGGCGCGTTGGGTATTTTTTGGAGAGCGCGATGTTGTGCTCCATGCCGCCGGGCAGGTTTTGGCTGCGGATAAGCGGGAGGGGGTGGCCGTTGCCGTTCATCCAGTCAAGGGCTTCGAGGGCGAGGAGATTGAGTAACGTCGCGCCAATTAACGTGGAGGTCGGGCCGGCAAACGGGGCCGGGCCGGCCGCCTTCGCGGCGCCGGGATCTTCGCCGGCGTCGGGCGGATCGATGCGCACGATCGCGTCACCGGAGACGCCGCAGTTATCGAGCGTGTAGTCGGCGATGGCGTGCAGATTTTTGCCCCCGGGATGCACGGTTTTGGCGGTCGTGCTCATGGCGAGCGAGGTGAGCGCGACGACGATGAGGCCTTTCTTTTTGGCGTGGAGGGCAACTTCGATGGGCGAGGCGTTTTTGCCCGAGTTGGAGATGACAATGATAACCTCACCGGCCTTGAGGCCGTGGGTGTTGTCGTAGCGCTCGGCGAGGCGCGTGCCGTAGCCGACCACGTTTTCCGAGAAACCCATGCCGGGATCGAAGATGGCGGAGACGGGCATGAGGCCGCCGGCGCGTCCGATGATCTCGCGTCCGATGATTTCGCTGTGGCCGCTGCCGAAGGTGTGCAAAACGCCGCCAGCGGCGAGAGAGTCGCCGATGATGCGGCCGCAGGTTTTGAGGGTCGCCTCGTTAATTTCGCGGGACTTGGCGAGAAGATCGGTGGCGATGGTGTAGTAGGATTCGGCGAGGGAAGGCATGGTGCGCGCCGCCAGGCGGCGCGGTTTGACCAATGAAGAAGGTCTTGGGGAGATTGAAGGCTGAAATGCGCGGGGCAGGCGGTTCGGGAAGGGAGAATTGGGGGAGCGACACGACTTGTTATCGCTTGTTGAGTGACAGATTGACCGGGTGGAGACAGGCCGTGGCGGGGTTTCGGGATTGCGCGGGGGTGGCAGGTTCTGGCTCGTTGGTGGGTCTATGCCGCCTCGTCGTGTCCACTCGAAAGGCTCGCCCGTTGCCTTCGGGATATCGGGGCGGGCGGAGTCGCGCGCGGTGAGCTGGGCGTTGTTGATCGTGGACAACGCGCCGTTGCAAGCCGGGGCGTGGCGGGAACTCGGGTTGGCCCGGCGACGGTTGGAGAAGGCGACGCGTGATCTGCACCGGCACGAGAATGAAGACGTGCCCGGATTTCGGACGTGGTTGAGCCAGACATTTCCGCGGGAGATGACGCGCTTGCGCGACTTGGCGGAACGGGTCGAGCGCTTGGAGCAAACGGTGGGACAGGTGAAGCAGGCGGCTTTTTTCACGGGGCGCTCGGAGCGCGCGATTTGGCGGGAGATGCAGCGTCCGCCGGCGCCGGAAACCTCGCCCGGCGAGGAGGCCGCGGGCGATCCCGCCGCGGATCCTGCGCATGCCGCGGCGGGGGGCGAGTCTGACCACGCGCGAGGCGGATGGGACGACGATCCGGCGGACGATTTCTTCGGCCAAGGGGAGCTTTTTGAATCGTTGTTTGCGCCGCGGCCGAGCGAGGCGGAGGCGGTTGACGAGGGGCGGGCGACTTATCGGCGCATGGCGAATGTGTTGCATCCGGATCGCGGCGGCGAGTGGACGGAGGTGCGCGAGGCGTTGTGGCACGAAGTGCAGCGGGCCTGGGCGGCGCGGGACGCCGATTGGCTGATGCGGCTGGAGGCGGAGTGGGAGATGCGCACGGAGGTGCTCGGGCCGCAGAGTGCGGTGAGCCGTTTGCGGCGGGCGCGGGAGGAAGTGGAGGCGGCGCGGCGGGATGCGGATCGGAAGCTGCGGGAGTATCGGCGGGATGTGGCGTGGCGCTTTTCGGTCAAACGAAGAACCGAGGCCTTCGAGCGCACGGTGGAGCGCGGTATGCGGGATGATTTGCGCCAGCTCGAAAGCAACGCGGCGTATCTGGAGCAGCAGGTCGCGGCGTGGGAGCGACCGACGAAGCCGAAGAGGAAGTCCCGGGCGCGGCGGTAAAGCGCCGCGCGGCGGGTGCGAGAAGGTGTATTCAGAGTTTAACCACGGAGGCCACCGGGAGCCCGGAGGAGTCCGTCGGAGCGTGAAGGGGCGGAGTCATCGAGCGATGGACGCAAGGCGGTGGGGGCGCGGGTGTTTCGGGGTGGGGCCCGATGGTTTTGGCGGGCGAGTTTTGAAGGGCTCAAGGGCGGAAGCGAAAATCTTGAACGGCTCGGCTGCCGAGTTTTGGTTTTCGCCCATGAGCTTCCGGCCCAAACGGAGTCATTTGCCCGGACCAGTGGTGGACTTGCATCCGCCGGTGGCGTTGTCCGAGGCGGATAAGCGGGCGATTTTCGCGGTGTTGGATTGCGCGGTTTATGCGGCGGGCCGCACGTCGGTAATGATGGCTTTGCGCGGTAGCCGAGCGCAGAAAATCAAGCGGCTGGGCTTGGTCGATAACGAGGGGCACGGTCACTTTGCGGGGATGAGCGAGGAGGACGTGCTGGCGCGGATCGACACGCTGATTCACGAAGGGCTGTTGCGCATCGAGCGCACGCGGGAGGGGTTGCCGTTGCTGGGCTACACCGAGGCCGGTCTGGAGGTTGCTAAAGGTTATGCGGCGGACTTGTGGCTGGAGGAGGCGCGCGGTCAGGTCGGGCCGGTGGCCGCGGGACAGGAGCTGACGTTGTCGTTCCTCATGGCGGCCAGCCCGCAGCGCAATCACGACACGGTGCTGCTGCTGGTGGATCGGGTGGAGCGTGAGGCCGATGCGACCTGGTTGCCGATGCTGCGGGCATGGTGCGCGGCGGAGATCAAGCGTCTGCGCGGCCGACTGCGGCCGGTGATCGAGCGGTTGGAGGGGGGCTGATGGCCAGAATTTATGTTAGTCGTTCGACGTTCCATCCTGCGGCGATCATGCCATCAGCCTCCTGCTGGCTGACGTGCTCTTCGAACAGAGCGACGCTGATTAAATCCGACGCGCGGGTGAGGCCAACAAAGGCACGTAAACAGTGCCCGAGATGGTGGGCAGCGAGTTCGCTACCATGTTTATGACCTGCCAGCACCGGCACCAGTTTCGCGAGGTCATGGTCGGGATGGATAAACGTTTCGACCAAGAGTGTGGCTGCGTGCGTTTCCCCCTTCACGGCATGTATCGAATCGAAGCGCAGAGGTAGGACTTTGCCGTTGGATGTATGTAAATGCTTGTTCGACGCACCACCGGTCGCAACCACCTGTCGTGCGAGCACATTGCCCGACGGGGTCGGTGGGCGCGCGAACCTTAGTAGTAGTAGCTGATGCTGACCGACCCGAAGACGCTGTTCTTTTTCTGGCCTTCGAATTCGCGGGTGCGCACGGCTTGGGCGTAGGTAAACTGCCAGTGCGTCGTGCCGACGGCGAGTCCGGCGGTCAGATCCGAGACGAAGTGTTTCTTGTCGATCGAGGCGCTGTCGCGCCACGTGTTGCCGTCGAGGGTGATGTCCCGGGCAACCGCGCGGGCGTCGGCGGAGGCGAAGAAAAAGGTGCTGAAGCGGGGCCGCACGACCGCGCTGGAATCACCGCTGGGGCGGATGAGGTTAGTGCCGAAATCCGTGGGCAGGCGGAAGCCGGCGCGCACTTCGCCGCCGACGTTGGCGTAGGTGAAGACATTGCCCAAGCTCGCACCGATATGGGGGATGAAGTCCGCCCCCCAACCGCTGCGGGAGCGCGCCGTGGTGAACCGGTATTTGCGTTCGTAGACGAGATTCAGGCCGGGTTCATCGTGGATCTGGTTACCCCACCCGCGGGCGAGCTGCGAGTCGATGAGCCGGTGGATTTCATTTTGGACCTGCTCGCCGAGGGCGGAGGGACCGACCACACCGACCGTCAGCTCGACGACGTCGAGTTGGCTTACGGCCCGCGCGCCGGTGGCGAAGAAACGCGCCGGCTGATAAACTTGAAAGGCGATGCCGGCGTAGAGCCAACCCGCGTAGGGACGGTCATCGGGCTGAGGCGTGGCAGTCGTCGTGTCTTCCGGCGTGTAGATGTTTTGGCCGAGCGAGAGGCCAAGTTTGTATTGTTGATCGTCCGGCAGGAGCCGGCGCAACGTGCGGGCCAGCTGTTGCACCGGACGGGGCACGGGATCGTCTGTGAAGTTGGCGATCGGCGTCGAAAGGAACGAGAGTTTGAAGCCGTTCGTGTAGTGTTGATCGGTGCCGGCGAAATACTTGTCGTTTTCCGTGTAGAGGGAGATCGAGCCGAACTTCAGCCGGGTGTATTCCGGCGTCGGCGTGGCCGCGACCATCGGGCGAAGCGTCGGTCCGGCGAGCCCGACGAGGAGGAGAAGGAGGGGGCGGGTGTTCACGAGGTGGCTTGCCAACGTCCATAGATCCCGCAGGGGAGGACTTTGCCGTCGGCCTTGATGGGCAGCCCGACTTCGCCGCCGGTGACGGCGCCGCGGTGGCCGTGCATGAGCTCGGCGAGAAGGTTGGTAACCACCGTGGGCGAGAGCCGGGCGGTATAGGCGTTAATGAGGAAAAACAGCGGCATCGGGGTCAACAGATCACGGCAAACCGTAAGCAGTTCCCAAAGATGTTCTTCGAGTTTCCACATTTCTCCGCCGCTGCCGCGGCCATAGGTGGGCGGATCCATGATAATGGCGTCGTAGGTGCGGCCGCGGCGGATCTCGCGGCGGGCAAACTTCAGGCAATCGTCGGCGAGGTAGCGGATCGGGGCGTCGCCAAGGCCGCTGAGCGCGGCGTTTTCCCGGCACCATTTCACCATGCCCTCGGCGGCGTCGACGTGGCAGACCTTGGCGCCGGCTTTGGCGGCGGCGCAGGTCGCGGCGCCCGTGTAGCCGAAGAGGTTGAGCACGTTGACCTCGCGGCCGCTGGCGACGGCTTGGCGGATCAGTTTCGACGTCCACTCCCAGTTGACGGCCTGTTCGGGGAAGAGCCCGGTGTGTTTAAACGAGGTCGGTGAAATCCGAAAGGTGAGGCCGAGTGGCTGGTAGTCGATCTGCCAGCTAGTGGGCACGGTTTTACGGTATTCCCAGCGGCCGCCGCCCTGTTCGCTGCGGTGATAAAAACCATCCCAATCGCGCCAATCGGGACCGGCGCGCCGCGGCCAGATGATCTGGGGATCGGGTCGCACGAGGGTGACATCGCCCCAGCGCTCCTGTTTCATTCCCGTGCCGGCGTCCAGGAGCTGGTAGTCGCGCCAGCCGTCGGCGACGATCAGAGCAGAGTGTTCGACAGGCGAGGGAGCAGTCATGGTGGGGGCAGGCTGACCCGTGCAGGAAAATTGTAAAGAAGGTGACTAGGTAGCTTCCGCATTTGACTCATCGGGGTCGGCGGCTACCGCCTTACTCCGACTATGAAACTGCAAATTCTTGCCAAAACCCTGCTGACGTTGTGTGCCATGGCCGCGATGAGCGTCGCCTCCGCCGATGTGGTCGTCACCAAGAGTGGCGCCCGCTTGATCGGCACGGTGACCAAAATCGACGGGACGCATGTCACGTTGAAGACCGACTACGCCGGCGATATTTCGATCAAGCAAAACGAGGTCACCAGCATCGATACGGAAAAGCCGATCACGGTGCGTCTCGCGGGCGGCACGACGATGGCGGGCACGATCACCACCACTCCCCAGGGTCAGGTGGCGATCGCCGGCACCGACGGCACGATCACGACTTCGGTCGACAAGGTCGCGATGACCTGGGCGCCGGGCGACAAAGATCCGGCGATCGACGCCGGGCGTCGTCGTTGGTCCTACGAAGCGGCCATCGATATCACCGGCAAGTCCGGCAACAGCGACCAGCTCGGCACCGCGGCGTCCATGCGCGCCACCTTGTCCGGCCCGACCGACAAGCTGCAGTTCTACACCGGCTACAACCGCCAGGAAACGGACGACACGACCTCCTCCGATCAATTCAAGGCCGGCATCGATTACGCCAACAACTTTTCGGGCAAGTATTCGTGGTATGTGCGCACCGAGAGCGGCTTCGACCGGGTGAAGGACATCGAGCTCTACAACGTGTCCGCCGCCGGTTTTGGATACGACTTCATCAAGAACGCCCACCAGACCCTCACGGGTCGCACCGGTGTGTCTTACCGCTATGAAGGTTACGAGACGGTCGCGGCCGAAGACGTGAACAGCGCCGGTCTCGATTTTGGCCTCCTGCACACCTACAAATTCAGCAACGGGCTGATGCGCAACGAGCTCTCGTTTGTGCCGGCTTTCGACGATTTCGGCAACTACCGGGCGACCCACGACTCCTACTTCGAGATGCCCATCACCGCGGGGTTCTGGGCGTTGCGGATCGGCGTGTCCAACGACTACACGAGCCAGCCGTCACCGGGTCTCGAAAAGATGGATACGACCTACTACACGCGTTTGGTGTTGAACTGGAAGTAAGCGGGCTCGCTGCAAAAGCGCCTGATTTTTCAACGGCCTCATGACGATCATGAGGCCGTTTTTGTGGCCGCCGAACAGGACGACCGTCTGCGTTTCGGGCGTCTGCCGGGCGGCGTTGAATATTCAGGCGGCGGTGGCGTTTTTTTCGCTGCGGCCAAGCCGGGGGTTTACTCGGTCGGTGGCGTCGCTTTAGGTCGCCGCTGCTCCCCCGTCCGGTTGATCGGGCCGGCGGGCATTACTCCCATATCATGACCCCATCCTGTCGCGCCTTGGCGTGGTCCGTTGTCGTGGCGTTCGTCGCGCCGTCGTTGTTTGCCGTTCAGCAGTTGTTCGTCGCGCCCTCCGGCAGTGATGCCTGGTCCGGCCGTTACGCCGCTCCTCTGGCGGATGGCACCGATGGTCCGTTGGCGACCCTGGTTGCGGCCCGCGACGCGATCCGGCAGAACAACGCGAAACCCGGTCATACGCGTGAGCCGGTGGAGGTGATTGTGCGGGGGGGGCGTTATGCACTCACCGAGTCCTTTGAACTTACTGCGGAGGACGCAGCTTCGGTGGCGGCGCCGGTGGTCTGGCGCGCCTACGCCGGGGAGACCGTCCTGTTGTCGGGCGGTAAGCCGGTCGAAGGATTCCGACGCTTGGGCGAGACCTCGCTCGGTGACCGTATTCGCCCTGAGGTCCGGAGTCATGTCTGGGTGACCGATCTGCGCGTCCAGGGGATCGCGGCATTTGGTGAGATGAAACGCAGCGGTTTTCGCATCCCTTACGCGCCGTCGGCGTTGCAGGTGTTTTATGGCGAAGCGCCGATGACCTTGGCGCGTTATCCGAATGAGGGCTGGGAGCACATCGCGGCGGTGCCGCAGGACGGGCCGGAGATGATTTACGCCGGTATGATCAATGATCGCCGCTTCGACGATCTGCCGACCGGACGACACTACGGGGCGATCACGTATGAGGGCGAGCGACCGAGCTCGTGGGCGTCGACCGACGACGTCTGGGCGCACGGCTATTGGACCTGGGACTGGGCGGATTCCACGGAACGTATCGCCGCGCTAGATACGACCCGGCATCGGATCGATTTTGCGCCGCCCTATCATCCCTACGGGCTGACGAAGAACCAGCGCTTCTACTACCTGAATGTTCCCGAGGAGCTCGATGCCCCCGGCGAATGGTATCTGGATCGGGGCAAGGGGCTGCTCTATTTCTGGCCGCCCGACGAGGCCTTTTCTGAAGCCGTGACCGTGTCGATGTTGGAGACGCCGCTGCTTCGCCTGGTCGGCGCGGGGGCGCACCATTTTGAGGGTTTCTCGTTTGGGTTCACGCGCGGTCCCGGCCTCGAAGTGGAGGCGGCGAACGACGTGCGCTTTGAGCGCTGCCGCTTCTTCGCGTTGGGCGGGGTCGCCTTGGCGGTGACCGGCGGGAGCGATTGCGGCGTGATCGATAGTGAGTTCGTCAATCTCGCCAGCGGGGCGGTGCGGTTGGCCGGCGGCGACCGTGCCACGCTCGAGCGGGGCAATCACTTCGTCTTGAATTCCGAGTTTCATGAATTCGGGCAGGTATATCGGACCAACCAACCGGCGGTGCGACTCGATGGGGTCGGGCATCACGTCGCGCACAATCTCATCTACGATGCGCCGCACATGGCGCTGCATTTTCAGGGCAACGACCACCTGATCGAGTTCAACGAAATCCACGACATCGCCAAGGAGACGGGGGACGTCGGTGCGATCTATTCGGGGCGCGATTATACGAGCCGCGGCACGATCGTGCGCTATAACTACCTGCACGATTTCACCGGTCCGGGGCTTTATGGCGTGCGCGCGGTTTACCTGGATGACTTCACCAGCGGCATCACGATCTATGGCAACGTGTTTTACCGCGCGGGCAAGGGGGCGTTTGTGGGCGGCGGGCGCGACAACCGCATTCAGAACAACGTGTTTATCGAGTGCGCGCCTTCGGTGCACGTGGATGCGCGGGGTTTGAGCTGGGCGGCCAACTATTTTGATGAGAGTGCCCCGAATCACGTGACGACCTTGAGCGATTTCATGCGCGAGGCGCAGGTTGATCAAGCGCCCTACGCGCGACGGTATCCGGAACTCACTACGCTTTACGCCGATGCACCGGCGGTGCCGAAGAACAACGTGGTGACCAACAACGTTTCGTTCGGCGGGGTGTTTTTGGAATTGTTCGATGGGGTGACGCCGGCGGTCGTGACCGTGCGGGATAATTTCATCGCCGATGCCACGGTCCTGCGGATCACGGATAAGACCGATCAAGCGCCTGAGTTCACCACCTACGAAACAGGCACGAAGGCGGCGGCGGGGATTCTGCCAGGGAACCGGCAGCCGGGTGACGGCGAGCTGGCCCCCGCGTTTTATCGCGTGGTAAACGGGCGCGTGCTGCTGGATTCTCAACAGAGTCCGGCAGGCGTCGGGTTTGCGCCGATCCCGTTCGAGCAAATCGGCCTGCGCCGGCGCGGCACGGTGCAGCCGTAGGTCGCGAGGAATAGGTCGGTGCCGGTCGGGCTCTGACCCGAGATGAACGCGATGATGTGGCTGGTCGCCCTGATCCTGATCGGGGCGAGGTTGACCTCGGCCGCTGGTGCTGCGGAAGAGCCTTCGGTTTGGACGGCCGAAAGTGGGTCGGACGAGGTGGCGTTGCTGGAACTCTACACGAGCGAAGGCTGCAGCAGTTGCCCGCCGGCCGAAACGTGGCTGGGGGCGCGGCGGGAGGACCCGGGGCTGTGGCGGGCGTTTGTGCCGGTGGCGTGGCATGTGACGTATTGGGACCGGCTGGGGTGGACCGATCGCTGGGCGGATCGGGCGCACACGGCGCGGCAGGAAGCGTATGCGTCGGCGTGGGAGGCGCGTTCGATCTACACGCCCGCGTTTGTGCGAGCGGGCGAGGAGTGGCGTATCCGCGACGGCGTTACCAAGGGACGACGGGTCGCGTCCCCCGGCCGTTTGCGCGCGGTGTTGGAGGCGGGCGGTAGGCTGCGCGTTACCTTTGAGCCGACCACGACGGCGCGGGCGTGGACGGCCCATGTTGCCCTCTTGGGTGGTGGCATCGTGAGTGACGTGCGCGCCGGGGAGAATCGCGGCCGCGAGCTTCGCCACGAATTTGTGGCGCTCGAGACCGCGATGGTCGAATTGAAGCCGAGCGAAGCGGACCGGTGGAGCGGAACGGTGGAATTGCCCGCCTGGCCGAAGGAAAAGTTGGCGCGGCGGGCGCTGGCGGTCTGGGTGAGCCGGGCCGGCGAGGTCGCGCCCGTGCAGGCCGCCGGTGGTTGGTTCGACGTGTCCCGCTAGGCGCGTTGGCGCACGGCTTCGAAGAGGGTGATGATCGTGGCCATGGCGACGTTGAGGGAGTCGGCTTGGCCGGCCATGGGGATGCGGACCTTGGTGTCGGCTTCGGCGAGCCAGTAGTCGCTGAGGCCGTATTGTTCGCTGCCCATGACGATGGCGAGCGGGCCGGTGAGATCGGTGTCGGTGTAGAGGGCTTCGGCGGCGGGCGTCGTCGCGGCGGTCCGGATACCCCTGGTCTGCAGCCACTCTCGGACTTCGGCGCTGGAGGCGATGACCACGGGCACGGAAAACACGACGCCGGTGGAGGCGCGGACCACGTTGGGGTTGAACAGATCGGTGACGGGATCGCAGACGATAAGCGCGTCGACCCCGGCGGCATCGGCGCTGCGGAGAATGGTGCCGAGGTTGCCCGGTTTCTCGATGGCCTCCACGACGAGAAGGAACGGCGTGGCCGCCAGTTTCAGGTCGTCGAGCGTGTGGCGCCACTGGGGAGCGACCGCGAGAAGGCCGTCGGGGCGCTCGCGATAGGCGACTTTGGCAAAGGCGGGTTTGGTGAGTTCGAAGAGCTGAGCGCCGGCGTCCGCGGCTTCGGCGATGAGGGCGCGTTCATTTTCGCCGAGAAACCAGTCGGGCGCGTAGTAGAGCTCGGTGAGGGTGATCCCTTTTTCGAGGGCGCGGCGAATCTGGCGATAGCCTTCGACGAGAAAAACACCCGCAGCGTCGCGAGGACGCCGATCACGCAGCTTCACGAGCTGTTTGATGCGAGGATTCTGCAGACTGGAGATGGTTTCGGGTAGGTTGCCCACGGCACACAACGAACACACGGAATCGAACCGCAGCAATTTGGTTTTCGTTTAATGATTTCTGTGTGTTCCGTGTCTGCTGTGGGCAAAAAGAAACGCGAAGCCAAAGAACGTCCGTTCCCTTATCATACCGAGCTGGAGCTCGACATCACTGCGCTGACCAATCGGGGCGTGGGCCTGGGACGGGTGCAGCTGCCGGATGCAGGCGCCGAAAAAGGCGCCGGCTGGGTGGTGATGGTGCCGTTTACGTTGCCGGGCGAGCGCGTGCGGGCGCGGGTGTTTCGCAACCAGAAGAACTTTTCCGAGGCCGATCTCGTCGGTGTTCTCAAGGCGGCGCCGGAGCGGGTTACGCCGACATGCCCGCTCTTCGGGCGGTGCGGCGGCTGCCAATACCAACATTTCAACTACGCGGGCCAACTGGCGTGGAAACAGCGGCAGGTCGCCGAATTGTTGGAGCACATGGCGGGGATCACGCATGAGGTGGCTCCGGTGATCGGTTCGCCGCGGGAGCTGGCGTATCGTTCCAAGATCACGCCCCACTACAATCCGCCCCGGCCGGATGCGGCGCCGGAAGACTTTGCCTTTGGCTTTTTGCGGCAGGGCACGCGGTTCGATTTGGTTGACGTGCCGCGCTGTGAGATCGCGACGGAAGCGATCAACGCGAAGCTGCCCGAAGTGCGGGCCGCGGCGCAGGCCAGGGCGGCGGCGGGCGAGATCAAGCGCGGGGCCACGGTGTTGCTCCGCGATGCCGGAGGCCACGTGACGACCGATTACGACGAGGTGATCGAGGAACGCGTGGGCGAGCTGCGGTTGCGGTTTTTGGCCCGCGATTTTTTCCAGAACAACCCCTTCATCCTGCCGGCGTTCACCGGTTTCGTGCGCCAACAGGCCGCGGCGAGTGGTGCACGGTTTTTGGTCGATGCGTATTGCGGCAGCGGCCTGTTTGCCCTGAGTGCGGCGAGTGCGTTTGAGCGGGTTTCGGGCATCGAAATCAGTGAGAGCTCAATCACCTTTGCCCGGGAGAATGCCGCGGCCAACGGTATCACCAATACCACGTTCCAGGCGGGCGATGCGGCGGCGATTTTTGCCGGGCTGGACTTCGAGGCGGCGGAGACGGCCGTGATCATCGATCCACCGCGCAAGGGCTGCGACGAAGGTTTCCTCAACCAGCTCTTTGCTTACGGTCCGCGCGCGGTGGTATACGTGAGTTGTGATCCGGCGACGCAGATGCGCGATCTGACCTTCTTTTTGGCGGCGGGTTATACGCTCACGGCGGTGCAGCCGTTTGACCTGTTTCCGCAGACCCGACACCTCGAGTGCGTGATCACGCTGACGCGCGGGGCGTAGTGCTCGGTTGGATGCAGCGGTCGTCTCCGGCGGGGAAGGTGCGTCCCGCGGCGGGGTTCAGGCGGGGACGTCGGCAGGGAAGAGGCATTCCACCGTCGTGCCCTGGCCGGGCGTCGACTCCAGGGTGATCGAGCCACGGTGCTTTTGCAGGATGGCGTGGCAAACCGACAACCCCATGCCCATGCCTTTGGCGGTGCTGCGGGGTTTGGTGGAAAAGTAGGGGTCGAACACCTTGGGCAACACTGACGCGGGGATGCCGGTGCCTTGATCAATGATCCGGATGCGCAGGTGGGGTGACGGCAGCGATGACGCGGGGGGGGCGGGGGCGGAAGCCGGGACGTTACTCGCCTCCAGGCGCAGGGTGCCGCCCTGGGGCATGGCATCGCAGGCGTTGCGGACGAGGCCTTGGATGACTTGGAAAAATTGCAGCCGATTGACCTGCGCCGGCCATAGATCCGTCGCGATGTGGATGTCGGGCTCCACATCGGCTCGGGTGATGGCTTCGGTAAACGTTTCGTGAAGGAGATTTTTAAGATCGAGCGCCTCCCGGGAAATCTCGTCGCCTTCGGTGAGGCTGATGAGCTGATCCGAGAGGTGGCGAGCGGAGTGCAGGCTGCTGAGGGCTTGTTGCAGGTTGCGCGTTTGCGCGTCACTGAGCGGGCCGTGCATCTGGATCATGTCCAAGTTCATGATCGTGATGGCGAGGAGGTTGTTGTAGTCGTGGCCGAGGCCGCGGGCGAGAACCCCGGTCGCTTCCAGTTTACTGGTGAGCTGAGCCAGTTCGGCGGCGTGACGTTGATCGGTGACGTCGCGGGCGACGGCAAAGACCGTGCCTGCTTTAGGCTCGGCGGCGGAGCGCCAGGAAAGCCAGCGGTAGGAACCGCTTTTGCAGCGGTAGCGATTTTCCAAGCCGTCCAGCGGAATGCCGCGGGCGAGATCGGCGCGGGCGGCGAGCGTGCGTTCCCGGTCCTCGGGATGCATGATGTCGGCGACCGGGCGGCTCAGCAGCTCCTTTTGTGACCAGCCCAATACCCGCGTCCACGAGGCGTTGACCTGTTTGAAATAGCCATCGAGGCCGGCGACACAGAGAAGGTCGCGCGATTGGTTGAACAGTTCCGCCCAGTTGCTTTCGGTGCCTTGGGAGGCGGGAGGGGCCGAATTTTTTTCGGAGGTCGGGGACGTATCGGGCATGGTCGGAGTCTCGGCCATGCTGAGGATGATGCCCATGACGGCAAGCCGCCCATGGGACACAAGGGTAGATGCTAAGAGTTCGCGCTAGACGCGGGACGGCCACCGGCGATGGTGGCTGACGTGTCTGCTCCGCTCACCCTTTCCCTCGAACCGATCGGTTTCGTTCGCACCCAGATGCAGGTGAAATTTCAGGCGCGCCATCAGCCGCTGGAAGGGACGGCGGGCGGCGCGAACGTGTTGGAGCTGGTTGCGGGGCACGGCTACGACCGGGCGGCGATCGACTTGGCGGGATTTGATCGGGTGTGGTTGATCTGGTGGTTTCACCGCAACACGACCTGGCGGCCGATGGTGTTGCCGCCGCGCGGGCCGTCGCAACGCCGAGGCGTGTTTGCGACGCGTTCCCCGCACCGGCCGAATCCGCTGGGCATGACGCCGGTGCGGCTCTTGGCGGTGGAGAAGGAGCGGTTGATTTTGGGCGATTGTGATCTGGTCGATGGCACGCCGGTGTTTGACATCAAACCGTATGTGCCGGCCTATGACGCGTTTCCCGAGGCGCGGGCGGGTTGGATTGACGAAGTGGATACGGTGGTCGCGGCGCCGGCCATGTTTACCGTGACTTGGACGGCATTGGCGCGGGAGCAGATGGCGTGGTTGCGGGAACCGTGGGGCATCGACTTCGAGGCACGGCTGGTGGAGTTGTTGTCCCGCGATCCGACGCCGCATCGGACGAGACGGATCATGCGGGGGCCGGAAGCGGATTTTCAGATCGGCTGCGGCGCATGGTTCGCCGAATTCGCGGTGAGCGGTGACATCGTCGAAGTGCGGCGCATCAAACCGGCCTATTCGCCCAAATTGTTGGCGCGAAAAGACTACACGCGAGTGCCGGATCGCGAGGCGCAGGAGGCGTTTTATCCATGTTGGGCTGACGTGGGCCGGGTGGATTAGGCTCAGGGGCCGATCTCGTAGATTTCGACCATTACGTCGCCGGCGGCCGCCGCTAGCGGAGCGCGCGGTGACGGTGTCGGTGCCGGGAGAAAACCGCCCGGCACAGCGTAGTCGGTCGGGGTGGTTTGGTTGGTCATGATCTCGGCGATCGGGAAGGCACCAACCTTGAGGGAGAGATTTGCCGTATGATTGTCGCAGCTCACGTTGCGGCTGCCGGGAGGGGAGTCGGGGTAGTCAATGAGCATCGCGGTCGGGGTGACATCTACCCCCACCGGCATGGCGGATTTTCGCCTCGGGATCAGGCGGGGCCGAAGGCAGACCGAAGCGAGAGAGCGAGGGGCCGTTGACGCGGATCATGGGGCTGCGTGGGAAGCGGGAGCCGGGGGCTTTCTCGCCGATGGAAAATCCGACGACCCGTTCCGGGTCATGAGGGGAAACGGCGCCGCGGGCGGAGAAGTTGAGCAGCGGGGAGGCGGTGCCAGCGGCGACGAGGATCTCGGCGGGGGCCAGCCGCCTACAGTCCGAGGAAAACGGTGCTTACCGCGCGGTGGGGGAGGGTCATGGGCGAAAACGGAGGACTCACCGTTTTGCGCAGCCTGACACCATGGATCTGCCACTAGGGTTTCGGGGTTGTTACCTTTTCGATCCGAGCCAGGCGTCGACGTGGGCCTGTTGCGCCTCGGTGGGGTTCGGCGAGAACTTCAAGCGCCACGTTTGGGCGGGCGGTTCGCCCAAGGTGACGGGGAGCGTAAGCAGCATGCCTTGGCGCGCGACGTGGAGGTCGATTTGGGCGCCTGCGCCGTAGAGACCGATGATTTTGTTCACATTCTCCTCGTCCACGCGGTAGTCGTTGATGGATAGAATTTCGTCGTCGACGCTGAGGGCTGCGGCGGCGGCCGGGGTGTCGCTGGGCACCGAGGTCACGATCAGGCGCCCGTCTTTATCCGTGGTGCTCGCGCCGAGCCAACCGGTGGGCGGGTCCACGGGATCGTCGGCATCGGGGGCATCGGGATCGGGGGCGGCGGGGGACTTGGGCTGTTCAAATTCGAGGCCAAACCAATCGAGCGCGGGCTGATAGTCCCATTCTCCAGGGGCTTGCACGACCTGCTGAAACCAAGGGCCCAGATCTTGTCCGGTAATCTCGCTGACGAGGGCGATGAACTCGGCTTCGGTGTAGCCCTGTTCGCCGCTGTAGCGGGCGAAAGCGGCCCGCATCACGTCGTCGAGCGAGTGTTGTCCCTCGCTCACGCGCCGGATTTCCGCGTCCATCAGAAACCCCGCCACCGCCCCGCCGCCGTAATAGCTGAAGCGGCTGTTGTTGGCGTCTTCACTGGGGCGGTAGGCTTTGACCCAAGCATCGAAGGACGAGTCGCTGAGCGATTGCAGGAGGCGCCCCGGGGTCTGCTGCACGCCGCGGAGCGAGCCGCTGATGGCGCCGAGGTATTGGTCGCGGTTGGAGTAGCCGAGCCGATGTAGGATCAGGTGCTGATAGTAGCTGGTGAGGCCTTCGACGACCCAGAGTGATTTTGTGTAGTTCTCATGTTCATACGCGAAGGGCCCGAGCTCGACGGGACGGAGGCGCTTGCCATTCCACGCGTGGAAAAACTCATGGCTGGCCAACGACAACCACGAGCGGATGCCGCCGCGGGTGCGGGACAACCAACGGTCGGCCATCATGGTGAGACCCTGCCGGTGTTCCAGACCGCCACGGCTGCCGGTGAGCAGATTGAAAAAGTAGTAGGGTTGGTCGTAAGGGAGCTGCCCCCAGAATGCGCGCTGACCCTCCACCAGGCGTTGCAGGTTGCGGGCGGCGCGGGCGTTGTCCCACACGTCGCCGCCGCCGATTGTCACCAACGTGTGGCGCACGCCGTCGACCTCGAAGCTGTCCACTTGGGGCGAGCCGGCGATGATCGGGCTGTCGACCAACGTGTCGAAATCGGGCGCGGTGTAGGTCTGTTCTGCTCCCCCGGGGGGCAGCGCCGTTTGAGAGGTCGCCCAGCCGGCGGGCAACGTGAGATGCACGCGATAGGGCCGCTGAAAATCGTCCGCCACGGTCACGAAGGTCGGGGCACCGTTGATCACGGCGAAGTCGCGCTCGACCCAGTTGCTGCGCACGTTGATTTCGCGAGCGAAGAGGCGGTAGCGCACGACGACATGGCCGGCCTTGGCGGGGTTGTCGATTTGCCAACGATTCTTGGCGGTTTTGACCACCGTCAATGGCGTCTGATCGTCCGCCGTCCGCGCTTCGAGCGTGATGAGATTTCCGGAGTATTCGCGAATCAGATACGAGCCGGGGGTCCACACGGGCATGAACAGTGTGAGCGAGGCCGCGCCCTCGGTTGGAATCACGGCCTCGACGTCGAGGTAGTGGGCGGCGGCATCCGCGAAACCGAGTCGATAGAGAATCGGCTCGCGCTCGGCGGCCGAGCCGAAAACGGGGAGGAGGGGCAGGAAAATCAGCAGGCAGCGACGAAACATGAACCGTTAGCGAAACGGTTCCGGACGAGTGCCGCAAAATGAACAATCATGAAAGAAAGGTCCATTTGTCTCATTCCAACCAGCGATGGTGGGTATTTTCGCGGTCGACGGGCCAGACTTGCCAGGGCGTGGCGTCGGGGCGGGTGCGGGCGGCGAGCAGCAGGTTGTGGGCAACCGTGGTCAGGTCGTTGAGGTCCCAGAAATCGGCAGCCCTTGGAGCGCGGGGCGCCCGGTCGTTGGCGCGCAAGGCGGCTTGTGACAGGACGAGGCCACTGAGGGGTGGAATCGTGCAGCCGAAGGTGACAAGGACGCCTTGCAGGCGGGACAGCACGCCTTTGCCGCCGGTGCTGTGCTCCGTGACGATGATCGCGGCGGGTTTGCCGAGCCACAGGGCGGATCCTTCGCTGGGTGTGGCGTCTTCGAGGAACCGTTGCAGGGCGGAGCTCCATGAGTCCCAGTGCGTGCCCGTCGCGATCACCACGGCATCGGCATTGGCCAGCGCCGGCTCGAGTTTGTCGAATGCGCGCGCGTCGGGGCCGGAGAGCTCAACCACGAGCAACTCGGCGTGGGGGGCCAGATGCGGTGTGAGGTGTTCCAGCGCGCGGGCGGAATTGCCGGTAGGTCCGGCGAGGGACGCGTTGAGGAGAATGATGCGCGGGCGGTGCGCGGCTGCGACGGCGGCGGGCGTGCCGCGGCCGGGATGCTCGTTGTGAATGGGGCAGGCGACGGGAGGCGGGACGGGGCGGGCGCGGGTGCGGGCGAGCCGTTCCCGACGGACGACGTAGCCGGCCGCGACGGCGAACACGGCGAGCCCGATGGCTCCGGCGAAATGAGGCATGCTTTGGGTTTCCCGCGCATGGATCACGAGCAGTGGCACACCAATCATGCCGCCCAGCAACACGAGGGTGCCGGCGCGGGCCAGCATCTCGCGACCGGAATTCACGGTGGTATCGCGAACCGGTGGCTTGAAGAGCGGCTTGGGCATCGGGGGGAAACGCTCAGGCGAGGATTTCGCGCAGGCTGTCGAGATCGAGGACGGAGCTCAGGCTCTCCTCCTGCACGACGGCGGCGGCGATGGCGGCTTTCTCGTGCTGCAACGCGCGGATCTTTTCTTCGACCGTGCCGGCGGCGATCAGACGGTAGGCGATGACCGGTTTCGTCTGGCCGATGCGGTGGATGCGGTCGATGGCCTGCGCTTCGGCGGCCGGGTTCCACCACGGATCGTAGAGGATCGCGTAGCTGGCGGCGGTGAGGTTGAGGCCGAAGCCGGCGGCTTTGAGCGAGAGCAGGAAGACGGTTTTGCTCGGGTCGGTTTGAAACGTTTCCACGAGTTCGGCGCGGTTTTCGGTCGCGCCCGTGAGCATGAGATGACCGATGCCGCTCAGTTCGAGACGATCCCGGATGATCTGCAGCATTTGCACGAACTGGCTGAATACGAGGACTTGGTGGCCTTCCTCGGCGAGTTCTTCGACGCGCTCAAGCAAGGCTTCGAGTTTCGCGCTGGGCAGGGCGGCGTGTGCGGGGTCGACCAAGGCGGGATGACAGCAGATCTGGCGGAGACGCAGCAGGCTCGCGAGCACGTGGAAACGCACGGCCCCGAGTTCCTGGGCGGTTTTGACGCCGAGCAGCTCGGAACGCGCGCGCTTGAGTTCGGCGTCATAGAGGCGACGTTGCCCGCCTTCGAGTTCGACGACGATTTCGTCTTCCGTGCGCGGCGGCAGGTCGGGCGCGGCCTGCGCCTTGGTGCGACGCAAGAGGAAGTGCCGCACGCGGCGGTGCAGACGCGTCAACGCCTCCGGGATCGTCTCGTGATATTGGCGGCGGAAGCTGGCTTGATCGCCGAGCAAACCGGGTTGGGCAAAGGAGAAGAGGCTCCACAGGTCGGTGAGCCGATTCTCGATCGGGGTGCCGGTGAGGACCACGCGGTGTTGCGCCCGCAGCGAGCGGGCGGCGAGGGCCACCTGGCTGCCGGGATTCTTGATGAACTGGCCTTCGTCGAGCACGACGACATCCCATGGCACCGCGCGAAATTTTGGCGCGTGGCGGCGCAGCTGCGTGTAGTTGGCGACGATGATGGTGGTCGGGGGGCGCTTGGCCGGGGTGAGACGTTGCTCCGGCGAAAACGCCTCGATCGAAAGCTCCGGCGTGAAGCGTTTCGACTCCCCCAGCCAGCCGTGGATCACGCTCTTGGGGCAAACCACAAGCGCGCGGAATGGCGGGGTGTCGTCGGCGCGGGGGCGGGTGGCGAGATGAAGGACCCATGCCAACGTCTGCACGGTTTTGCCGAGACCCATGTCGTCGGCCAACACGCCGCCGAAACCCTGGTCGGAAAGGTGGGTGAGGAACTGGTATCCCTCTTCCTGATACGGGCGCAGCGTCGCGCGGAGGCCGGGGGGCAGCGGTGGCGGCGGTTTGGCGGCGATCTCGGCGGCACGCATTTGCAGGCGCTCGACCATGAGATCGTCGCGGGAGGCCAGCGCCTGGGCTTCGAGGGCGAGTTGCAGCGCGTGCAGGCGATGCTTGGTCGGCTTGCCGCCTTCC
>CAXBDS010000068.1:0-22355 GCA_963974355.1 uncultured Opitutaceae bacterium | reverse complement strand
CCGCCGCAAAAAGAAACGCTAAACGAAACGAGGGCGGTCGCGCTCTTACTTTTCGCCCAGCCAGCCGCGGCGTTTGAAGAAGTAGAGCAGGCCGGCCACGATCGTGATGACGAGCGCCCAAAAAACCGCGTAGCTGTATTTCCATGACAGCTCCGGGATGTGCTCAAAGTTCATCCCGTAAACGCCGGCCACAAACGTGATCGGGATGAACAACGCCGACATGATCGTGAGCACCTTCATGATCTCGTTCATGCGATTCGACACCGCCGACATGTAAAGATCGTTCAGGCCGCCCGCCTGCTCGCGGTAAGTTTCCAGAATATCCATGACCTGCACCGCGTGATCGTAGACGTCGCGCATGAACGCCTTCACGGGCGCCGCGACCTCCTCGGTTTCTTCGCGTTGCAGTTCGTTGACCACTTCGCGCAGCGGCCACAGCACGCGTCGCAACACCGCAAGTTCACGTTTGATGCGGTGAATCTGGCGCTGCACCTCCGGCTTCGGATCGTCGAGCACCGCGACTTCCATCTCCTCAAGCAGCTCGCCGTAGTTCTCCAGGATCGGAAAGCAGTGGTCGACCAAGGCGTCGAGCAACGCGTAAAGCAAATAAGACGGCCCCATCGAACGCAGCCGCGCGGTCGGCTTCTGCAGGCGGGCCCGGATCGGATCCCAGACGTCGCCTTGGGCTTCCTGGAACGTGATCATCGTATCCGCAAACAGGAAGAAACTCACCTGTTCCTGCTGGAGCGCCCCGTCTTTCAGCGAGAGCATGCGCGCCACGATGAACAGGTTGTCATCGAAGGTTTCCAGCTTCGGGCGTTGCGGCGTGCGCATCACGTCTTCGGCGGCGAGGGTATGAAACCCGTAAACTTCCCGCAGCCGGTTCACGACGTAGGGATGCAGCCCGTCGACATTGATCCAACGCACCTGCGCCCACGCGGGACGCTCGCTGGCGCACAACTCGTCGAGTGTGCCCGCCTCACGCGTTTCCAGCCCACCCGTGCCGTAATCGGTCCAACGAATTTTGACCTCGTCAGGCGACGGCGGTTGGTCAAAGCCCGTCATCGATTCGATACCCGCCGCCGAACCGGGGGCCGCGCCGCGCCGCGGTTTCTTTTTATCCGCCATGCCGGCGAGGCTGATGCTGTTCGTCAGCCATCGGCCGATTCGCCCCACCCGCGCGGCGGTGTTCTCGATCACGTTGGCCGGCTGGTTTGAGGGGAGGCGTCGATCAGGGTTCATGGCGCACGATAGCGGCCGCCGGGGCGCGCTGCCGAGTCCATTTGCGGTGTCCATCCGCTATGACGTGACCAACCACTCGATCCACCGGCCGTGACCCTCGACGGCGGCGACCACCGTCGATTCAAATCCGCCCGGCCCGCGGCGTTCGACCCGAATCTCGGGTCCGTGATCCATGTTGTTGAAAACATGATAAAACGTCCGGTTCCGGGAAGCGGCTTCGAGGCTCAACGCGAAGCGCTCCTGCATCGCCGCATCAAATTGATTGGCCACAAACGTATGAAACACGACCGCCGTCACCTCTCGCGGAACCGCCTCCAGTTCCACGGGCCAACGCGCCACCGCGTCGCCCCGCACCAACCGCGGCCGCACGGTCGCCACGACATCGGCCGCCGCCGCAAGACGGGCAAGGCGTTCCGCGTGTTCCGGCCAGATCAATGCCTGCAACCACCGACGATCCCCCGGATTCGTCAGATCCAGCGGATTGAGGTCGAGTCCGATGCGGCGCTCAACCGTCGGCCATGGGCCACCGAGATTCGGTCGCCGGTCGCCTCGCCACACACTCCGGATCTGCACCGCGCGCTCAGGATCCCGCGCAGGTCCATCGTCGTAGGTATAGCCGTAGTGATCCCAGCACAGGTTCAACCCGGCGCTACAACCGAGTTCGATCAGGGCCAGCGGACGGCCGCTTTCCCGTCGCGCGATTTCGAGGAAAACGGGCATCAGAAACGCGCATCGATTCACCTCGTTGGTCTGCACGCGTTGCGTGGCCTGCAGGTGCTCCAGAGCCGCTCGATCGGTGCGGACAAAATCGTGCAGCGCCTCCCGCAGCTCGCCCTCCGACTCTGCGCGACCGTCGGGCTCCGTCAAATCTGGATAAAACCGGGCCAACGGATGATCGGGCTGTTCCGCCAATCGGGCGTGGAGCGCCGCCAAAAACAGGTTCGCCGCCGGCTGGTTCGGCGGACTACTCGCCGCCACGGCGAGCAGTTCGGGATCTTCCGCAATGAGCAGACTCAAGCGGGTATAAAGCGGCGACGAACGCACCGTCTCCTGTTCGGCGAAACGTCTGAAAACTGCCTGTAGCCGAGTGAGGTCCGACCGCGATGCCACGGCGAAACCATGCGCGCCTCCCCGTCTGGCGCAATCCGGGGGCCCAGGGCGCCCATCGATAGTAACGGGAGGTCTACGCCTGATTAATTCATGTCGCGCTGCTCGGTCGGCGATTTCTCCGCCCCGGTCTTGTGCTTCGCCAAGGCTCCGGTTCCCTGTGCGCCAGATGCCCGAACTCGCCGAAGTCGAATTTTTCCGCCGCCGTTGGCATGAGGCCGCGGACGGACACGTAGTGGCAACGGTGCAGGCCCACGCGACGAAGAAGATCTTTCGCCAAGCGCCGGCTCGGCTAGTTCAGGAAGGCCTGGTGGGGCAACCCTTCGCCGGATCCGAAGCGCGCGCCAAACAGATGGCCTTTCGTTTCGGGGCGGATCGCTGGCTGGGTATTCACCTCGGCATGACAGGCGAACTCTTTGTCGCGCCCGCCGACTACCACGCCGGGCCCCACGATCATCTGACGCTGCACCTGGATCACGCTGGCGTGCTCGTCTTCCGCGATCCCCGCATGTTTGGCAACGTGCGCTGGCACCAGGGACCGGACGAACCGTCTTGGTGGCGCAGCATTGCGCCGTCGCTGTTGTCGTCCGCTTTCGACCGGCCGGCATTGAGCGCCTTTCTGGACCGCCGGGCCCGCGCCCCGATCAAGGCCGTGTTGCTGATGCAGGAACGCTTTCCCGGCATCGGCAACTGGATGGCTGACGAGATTCTTTGGCGGGCGGCGATTCATCCGGCGCGACTCGCCGGTTCCCTCGATGAAGCCGAACGCCGCCGCCTCTACCGCGAGATCCGTCAGGTTTGCCGCCTCGCCCTCGCCAAGATTGCCGGCATCGGCAGCGATCTGCCGCCTGACTTGAACATCCACATTCCTGACTCCTGGCTCTTCAACCACCGGTGGGAAGACGGCGGGCGCTGCCCCCGCACGAATGCACCGCTCGTGCGTGAAGAAATCGGAGGCCGCACGACGTGCTGGTCCCCCGGCCGACAATCCCTCTAGTCTGCTCGCTGTGCCTTCCGCCAAACAACGCCTCGACGAATTGCTCGTCGCCCGAGAACTCGCCCCGACCCGGGCTCAGGCCAAGGCCCTGATCATGAGCGGTCGCGTTCGCCTCGGCACTGAGCGGCTCGATAAACCCGGCAAACTCGTCGCCCGTGATCTCGATATTGAGGTAGACCGGCCCCCGCGCTTCGTCAGCCGCGGTGGCGAGAAACTGCAGGGGTTTTTGGAAACGTTTGCCATCGATTTGACCGGCGCGCACGTGCTCGACGTCGGCGCCTCCACCGGCGGTTTCACCGACTGCGCGCTCCAGGCCGGTGCGGCCGATGTGGTCTGCGTCGATGTGGGCCGGGCGCAACTCCACGCCAAGCTCCGTGACGATCCGCGCGTCACCAACATTGAGCAGCTCAACGCCCGTTTCCTCAATCCCGCCGAGCTGCCGCGCCCGATCTACGACGTCATCGTGATGGACCTGTCGTTCATTTCGCTGCGCAAGGTGCTGCCCGCGGTCTGGCCGCTGCTCGCGCCCGGTGGCACACTCATCGCGCTCATCAAACCCCAATTTGAGGCCGGCAAGGACGAGGTCGACAAGGGGCGCGGCATCATTCGAGACATCGCGGTGCAGGAGCGCATCCTGGCGGACATCACCGCGTTCACGCTCGCCGAACTGGGCGGAGCCAGGCTGATCGGCACGATGGACTCGCCCATCACCGGCACCGACGGCAATCGCGAGTTTCTCATCGGCCTGCGAGCCGGGGAGTCACGATAGATTGTTTTCGTGTTTTCCGCTCGTTTTGTGGTTCTTTTAGCAGCCTAGCCCATGCATCCGATTCGTCATCTCGCCTTTGTCGTCAATGAGTCCAAATCCGGCGCGCCGGAAATTGCCGACGACCTGACCGCCATCGCCCAGGCCGCCGGCGTCACCACCAAGCGCTCGCACGCCTTTCCCATCGCGGCGGACTACCTTGAGGGCATGGACGCGTGCTGCGTCATCGGCGGCGACGGGACGCTGCTCGGGGTGGCTCCGGTCGCGGCCCGCAGCGGCGTGCCCATCATCGGCGTAAACCGCGGCAGCTTGGGCTTTCTCACCACCTTTTCGGCGGATGAAGCGCGAAACTATTTCCCCGCGCTGCTCGCGGGTGAGTGCGCCCGCGCCGAGCGCGCCTTGCTCGACTGCTCCACGGGGCCGGCGGCCCACGACATCGCCCTCAACGACGTGCTCATCAAAGACGAAAAGAACTCCCGTCTCGTGCGCCTCGAAGTGACGGCCGACGACCAAGTCGTGACCGAATACTACTGCGACGGTCTCATCTTTTCGTCCCCCACGGGATCGACGGCCTACAATCTTTCCGCCGGAGGACCGCTCATCGTTCCCGATGCGGGCGTGATCGCGATGACGCCGATCTGCCCACACACTCTTTCGAATCGCTCGATCATCTTCCGCGATGACACGAAGCTGCGCGTCTATAATCGTAGCGACGAGTCGCGACTGCTCGTCGCCATGGACGGCCAGCGCAACATGAAGGCCACCGACGCCTCGCCGATCGAGATCACGGTATCCAAATTACGGTTGCAGTTGATCCAGCGTCCCAGCCACGAACACTTCCGCGTGCTGCGCACGAAACTCAAGTGGAACGGCGGCAGCGCCGAACGCAGCTGAGGCTGCGTCCGGCGGGGTCACGCCTCAACGCCGTCAGTGGTCCCGCGGACTCGCGTCGCGCAGGTAGCGCACGTAGTCGGACTCCGGGCCGAGGAAGATCGTCGTCTTCTCACCAATGGAGCGGCTGTAGCTCTCCAGCGAACGGAAGAACGAGAAGAACTCAGGATCCGCTCCGAACGCTTCGTTGTAAACCTTCGTTGCCTCGGCGTCCGCTTCACCGCGAATCAATTCGGCGCGACGTTGCGCCTCCGAGGTGATTTGCGCGAGCTGGCGCTGCGTCTCGCCGTCGATCTGCGCGGCGCGCCCCTGGCCTTCGGAACGGAACTGCTCCGCGATGCGCTGCCGCTCCGCAATCATGCGCTCGAACACGCGTTGCTGCACGGCCTCGACGTAGTCGATGCGCTTGATCCGGATATCCACCAGTTCGATACCGTAGTCAGGCATTTGCAGGCTCGCTTTTGCGAGGATGGATCGCACGAGCTCCTGCCGACCACTGGCGACGCGTTGACGCAGAATCTCTTCGTCGCCTTCGCTCACGGTTTGCGCGCGCTTCAGGTCCTCGTCCGAAACCTTCCAGTCCTTCGAACGCACGATTTCCACGAGATCGGCCGACGAGATGTGATCGCGCACGACGGAGTCGAGAATATCGTTCAAACGCAGCGTGGCCCCGCGCTCGTTTTGCACGCTCTTGAGAAACCTCAGCGGATCCACGATCCGCCAGCGCGCGGTCGTATCGACCGAGATGAACTGCTCACCCCGCGTCGGAATTTGATTCGGATCGCCGTCCCAAGAGAGCAGCCGTTTGTCGAAACGGCGAACCTCCTGGATGAACGGAAGTTTGAAATGCAGCCCCGGCTCCGTGATCGGTCCGCCGACCGGAGCGCCGAGCTGCACGACGATGGCCTGTTCGGCTTCGTCGATCGTATAGGCGGAGGAAAAGAGCACGATCGCACCGATGACGATGACGACCAAAAGGCCCGCGAGGGATGAGATGAGACGATTCATTTGGCACCTCCTTGGGTGGTCGACAGGTTGGTGACACCGCTGCCGAGATTGAGCAGCGGGAGAGGCGATGAGGCGCCTTCCTCCATGATGTAGACCGGGCCGGCGCTAGGCAGCACTTGATCGATCATTTCCAGATACATGCGGCGGCGCGTGATCGCGGGGGCGTTGCGATATTCGGTAAGGATTGCGGTAAAACGACCGCCTTCGCCCCGCGCCCGGTTTACCCGTTCGGCGCGATACGCTTCGGCCTTGGCGATGATCTGACTGGCCTGACCTTCGGCGCGAGGAATGACTTGGTTGCGGCGCTTTTCCGCCTCGTTGATCAGGCGTTCACGTTCCTGCTCAGCTTGGTTGACCTCGTTAAACGCGGGCTTCACCAGTTCGGGCGGCGTGACATCCTGCAACTCGATCGTGTTGATCTGAATGCCGAGATCGAACTCGTTGAGGATTTCCTGCAACTCCACGCGTGACGTCGTGGCGACTTGAACCCGCTTCTCGGTGAGGACATCGCTGCCGAGGCTGTTGCCAACGATGCGTCGCATCACGGCCTCAGACGTATCTCGCAACGTTTGAATGGGATCCCGGGCGCGGTGCAAAAACTTCGAGGCGTCGGCGATCTGGAACTGCACGACCCATTCAACGTCGATCACTTTCAGGTCGCCGGTGAGCATCAAGGATTCTCCGCGATGTTCGCGGTTCTTCACGTATTGAGTGCGACCGCCGGTGCCGGCGGAACGAAAACCAAACTCTTCCTTAAGCACACGCGCGGTCGGCACGAATTGCACCCGATCGACGCCGAGGGGCAGCTTGAAATGGAAGCCGGGTTGGTTGATCGCGATGACCCGACCGAAGCGTTTAACCACGGCCTCCTGCTCGGGTTGCACCGTGTAGGTGCTCGTGAATCCGACCACGGCGAGGAGAATAATGAGCGGAAGAAAAAGCAGTGGTTTGCCCTGCTGAAGCAGGGCTTCCAACGGAGGAAACCCGTTGCCTTCCTGCGGGGGGTAAGGAGGTGATGCCATAAATGAAACGCGCCAGCCGACATCATGCCGGCGGGGCAGGAGCCACCCTCTCGGCGATGCGCGCGAGTGCCAAGGATAACCGGTTCATTTCTCGCGTGATGGAAAATAAGCCGCATCGTGTAACCGCCAACCTCGCTCGATGAAGAATCCTCATGGTGTTGCGCATGGCACGGTGCTAGCACCAGCCCTCAATTATGGATATTTTGCCCGCGGATTTTTTGCGTATTCGGCTATGGTCTCCCTTGACGGCTGCTGCGGTGCTGTTGGCCGGAAGCCTGCCTGTTGCCCGTGCCCAACGCTCTCCGGTCGAAGCCGAGAATGGCATGGTGACATCGGCTAGCGCCCTCGCCTCGCAGGTCGGCGTCGACATCATGCAGCAGGGAGGCAACGCGGTCGATGCGTTCGTCGCCACCGGTCTGGCCCTGACGGTCACCTTCCCTCGGGCCGGCAACATCGGCGGCGGTGGCTTTGCGGTGATTCGCCTGGCCGACGGCAAAAGCACCGTGATCGACTTTAGGGAGAAGGCTCCGCGCAAAGGCAATCGCGACATGTATCTCGACGAAGCCGGCAACGTCGTTCGCGGACGCTCGACGGTCGGCTACCTCGCTGCGGGCGTGCCGGGATCGGTCGCGGGTTTCGCCCTCGCGTTTGAAAGATACGGCTCGGGCAAACTCACGTGGGCTCAGGTCGTCGAACCGGCCCGAAAACTCGCCGCCGAAGGCTGGACGGTGACGCCGTTTTTCGAACGGGACCTTAAAGTGCAGGAAAAACTCATGGGGCAGTTTCCGGAGTCGCGGCGCATTTTCCTGCGCGATGGCAACTACTACCAAGTGGGCGAAACGTTCGCTCAACCCGACCTGGCCGCGACCCTGACGCGTATCCAAAACGAGGGTGCGCGCGAGTTTTACGAGGGCAAAACAGCGGCACTCATCGCCGCGGACATGGCGGCGAACGGTGGCCTCATCACGATGGACGACCTCCAGGCTTATCACGCGATCGAACGTGAACCTGTCAGCGGCTCCTATCGCGGCTACGACATCATCACGATGCCTCCGCCGTCATCGGGTGGCATCGCGCTGCTGCAGATGCTCGGGATGCTGGAACCCTACGATCTCGGCACCATGGGTCACAACTCAGCGGCAACACTGCACGTCATGATCGAAGCCATGCGTCGCGCCTTCCGGGATCGCGCGGAGTTTTTGGGCGATCCCGATTTCGTGAACGTGCCGATGAAGGGCTTGCTTGATCCTGCCTACATTAAAGGGCTCATGGCCAACTTCGACCCCGACCACGCCACGCCCAGCGAAGGCTTGGCACCCGGCTCACCGGCGGGCTGGACGGGCCCCATCCCGGATGCCTCTGCGCGTCCGCACGAGAGCACCGAAACCACCCAGTTCTCCATCGTCGACGCCGCCGGTAACATGGTGAGTTGCACTTATACCCTTAACGGCCTCTACGGCAATGGCGTCACGGTCAAAGGCGCAGGATTCCTGCTCAACAACGAGATGGATGACTTCACGTCCAAAGTCGGGGTGAAAAACATGTTTGGCCTGCTGCAGGGCGAGGCCAACGCCATCGCCCCCGGCAAACGCCCGCTCTCTTCGATGACGCCGACGGTCGTCGTGAAGGACGGCAAACCCGTGCTCGTCACCGGCAGCCCCGGTGGCCCGACGATCATCAATACCGTGCTGCTCATGATCACCAACATGATCGACCACAAGATGAGCGTCACCCAAGCTGTCGATGCCCCGCGTTTCCATCACCAATGGATGCCCGACGTCGCGTCCCATGAACCCTTCCTGACCTCATTGGATACGGTAAAAATTCTCGAAGGCATGGGCCATAAACTCGCCACGCGAAAACTCTATCCCAATGATCCGGAATCCATGGCGCGGACCTGGGGCGATGCCGAATCGATCGCGTTTGATCCGAAGACCGGCAAGCTCCTGGGCGCCAGCGATCCGCGTTATTCGGACGCTGCGGCGATCGGGTATTGATCCGCGACGAGGCCTACTTCCCGCCTTGAAGAATGTGGTAGTTCGCCATCGAGATGCCGCTCAACATCGCTCCGATGATGCCGAGAAAGCCTTGATCGGTGCCGCACAGATACACGTTGCGCAACGCCGTCCGCCCTTGCCGGTGCTTGAGCGGTGAACCGTAGATCGCGCCGCCGAAATGGCCGGTGAACTTGGTGATGGTGCGTGGCGTAAACATGTCCGTCGCCAGCGTCGCTTCCGCCAGCACGCCTTCTCCAACCGTCGGTAAAAAGCGTCGAGCGCTGGCCTGCACGGCGTCATACCAGCGCCGTTTGTCCGTTTGATAGTCATGCTCTGGCAACCCCGCCCAACGATCATATCGAGCGAGGCAGGTGCATCGAAAAATCCCTTCCGGCAATACCCGCCCGTCGCCATAGTCGAAGTTGTTGGGCAGGCAAATCACGCCGCTGTGCGGATCCACTTGGTCCGCCGGTTTCGCGTAGGTGAAACGTTCGGAGTCGTTGAAAAAGATGATCGTATCATCGCCCCAGCCCAAAGCCGCAGGTTGCCGATCCAAGATCGTGATGGTTTCGACAAATGAAAGCGGTCCGACTGGTGAATCCGATTGCGGCGCGGCGTTAGCCATCAACGCTTCCGTCTCCGGTGCGCCGACCGAACTGATGACATGGTCCGCCGTGACGGTTGAGCCATCGTCCAGCTCCAGCGCGCTGGCGCGCTCCCCCTGCGCCACGATCCGTTTTACGCCGCACTTCATGCGCCGTTCGCCGCCAGCCTGCCGGTATTTGTCAATCAGCACCCGCAAAATCACGCGCACGCCGTCGAACGGCCGGGCAAAGCCTTCGAGGAAGAGCGCCTTGAACATGATGACGAACTGGCCGAACTCCATGTCGTGTTCCTGGGCGCTGCCGTAATACATGACCGGACAAAACAGCATGTCCTCCAGCAACGGATCACTGACGTGTCGGCGCACGACTTCACGCGCCGAAACCGGTGCCACCTCCAAGCCGACGTCATTGTAAGAACGCACCGCTGCGACGAGCGCAAGGAAACCGTCGATCTGGGCCGGAAACCGCCCCGCCACCTCACCCTCGAAGACGCTGAAATCGTTGGTGAACGTGAGCGAAATCTCTCCGCGCGGACCGAAGGCGACGCGCGATTGCTTCTGCTCACACAAGGCGAACTCGTCACGATCGATGCGCAGTTGGCGCAGCAACTTGACGAGCGGCGTGCCTTTCACGCCGGGACGCACAAAATTGGTCATCGCATGGAGGCCGACGTCGAATTTGCGCCCACCAATGCTGTAGAAGCTGTTGAGTCCGCCGACCGCGTTATGCCGCTCAAAAATGCAGACACGCTTGCCGAAATGCGCCAGTCGGATGCCGGCCGCGAGGCCCGACATCCCCGCGCCGATGATGGCGACATCGTAGTGTGAAGACGTATTCAAATCTCGGATCGTTTAACCATGAACGGACATGAATTCACGCTCGTCAAAAACATCACGGGGAGACGTTCTGCCGGGATTCCGTGGTGGTGTTCGTTCGTGTTCATTCCTGGTTCCCCCTGTCGGGGTGAGGGAAACGAAAAAGGCCGGGACGCATCCCGGCCGATCGCGATTCAAAGGAAGACCGGCCTTATTTGGCGAGCGCTTCGAACTTTGGCGTCAGGTAGTCCGCGCAGCTGTCGAGCGACGCCAGCTGGGGGTAATCCGCCTCGGGCACCTCGATGTTATGGCGCTTGCGCAGCTCCATGACGATGTCGAGGAAGTCCATGGAATCGAGTTCGAGCTGATCACGCAGACGCACATCGGGCTTCACGTTGGAAATATCCTCGTCCGGAGCGACATCGGCGATGATGTCGAGGACGGCTTGTTTGGTTTCTTCTTTGGTCATAAGAGGGAGAAAATCGGGCAGTTAGGCGGTATAGCGGCCGACGATCAACGTGGAATTGATGCCCAGCATACCGAACGAGTTGTTCAAGATGGCGTCCACTTTCGTCACCCCTTTCGGTTTGTTCAATACCAGCCCGGGCAAGGCGCACTGCGGATCGAGATGGTCGACGTTGATGGTCGGGTGAACCGTGAGATCGTCAAACGACGGCAGGTTGCCGGCCAACTCCAACGCCCCGGCGGCGCCCATGCAGTGGCCGATGAAGCTCTTCGTGTTGTTGATCGACGTGTCCGGGCAACCCTCGCCAAATACGGCGCGGATGGCCTGACACTCCTGAATGTCGCCCTGCGGCGTGGCCGTCGCATGCGTGTTGACGATGTGGATGTCCTTCGCCTCCAGCTTCGCGCTCTTCAGCGCCTTACGCACGCACTCGGCCTGGCGCCCGGGATTCGGCAAAACGTAGTCACTCGCGTCGCTGTTGACGCAGTAGCCCGCGATCTCGCCGTAAATCTTGGCGCCGCGCTTCTGAGCGTCCTCCAGGCGCTCAAGCGTGTAAATCGCCCCTCCTTCGGACACGACGATACCATTGCGCGCCAGATCGAAAGGCCGCGAAGCTTTCAATGGATCCGCATGCGTCGCGAGGGCGCCCTGCGACTTGAAGCCGGCAAAAATGCCAAACGTATGGATCGACTCGCTCACGCCGCCGCAAATCGCGAGATCCACCTCGCCGAGCCGCAGCATTTGCGCAGCATGAATTAGTCCCATGTTGCCCGCTGCGCAGGCGGCGCCGATCGCGTAGGCCGGGCCCGTGATGCCCATGTTGAGCGAGACCTCGCCGGCCGGATTGTTGGCGACGGTGCGCGGGTTGTGGTAGTGCGACCAATATTTGGTGTCATAGCCGAACTTCGAAATCGCGTAGATTTCGTTCTCGGTTTCGACATTGCCGTGTTCGGTGGTGCCGACGTAGATGCCGACCCGGTCCTTTTCGACCGAATCGAAATCGATCCCGCTGTCCGCGACGGCTTCCCGCGAGCAATAGATCGAAATCGATCCCGCCCGGGTTCCCACGCGTAACTCCTTACGACGTTGATACTTCGTTGCCTCGAAGTCGCATACTCCGGCGATCAGCTCGCCCATGTAGCGAACGTCGAACTTTCTCACGCCCCCAATGCCGCTTAGAAGATTGCGCCGAAATTCCGGCAACGAGTTGCCGTTGGGAGCCGTCAGACCGACGCCGGTGATGACAATGCGGGGAAGTGTTAACGCCATGAGGAGTAAAAACCGCTAGCCAACGCTACCGTGAACGCAATACAAGCCTCGGTATGAACGTCCTTGTTGTCGGCGGAGCGGGTTACATCGGAAGTCATTGTGTTCGCCAATTACTGGCCGCCGGACACCGCCCGATCGTGTTGGACAACATGATCTTCGGGCACCGCGATGCCGTTGCGCCCCAGATTCCGATCTACCCCTGCAATTTGGGCGATGAGACGGCCGTCGGTAAAATTCTCGTGGACGAAAAAATCGACCTCGTGATGCACTTCGCCGCCTTCGCCTACGTCGGCGAATCGGTCACCGACCCGCTGAAATACTATTTCAACAACGTCGTCGCGACTCTCCAGCTGTTGCGGACGATGATCGCTCACGACGTCAAAAAATTCGTCTTTTCGTCGACCTGCGCGACCTACGGCATTCCGACCCAAATGCCCATCGTCGAGGATCTGCCGCAGTCGCCGATCAATCCTTACGGCCAGACGAAACTCGACATCGAAAACGCGCTCAAAGCCTTGGCGCACGCCTCCGGCCTCAGTTTCGCCGCCTTCCGCTACTTCAATGCCGCCGGTGCCGCCGCCGACGGGACCATCGGCGAGGCGCATGATCCCGAGACGCATCTCATTCCGCTCGCCATCGACGCCGCCACGGGTCGCCGTCCCGCGCTCAAGGTCTTCGGCAGCGACTACCCCACGCCGGATGGCACCTGCCTGCGGGACTACGTGCACGTCGACGATCTGAGCCGCGCCCACATCGCCGTGTTTGAAAAATTGAGCACGCCCGGCACCGCCCTGTTCTACAATCTCGGCACCGGCACACCCACCTCCGTGCTCGAAGTGATCAATGCCGTGGAGAAAATCACCGGGAAAAAGGTTCCCTACGACTTGGCTCCGCGCCGCGCCGGGGATCCCCCTGCACTCTACGCCGATTCGCGCAAGGCCGTGGAAGAACTCGGCTGGCAGGTCCAATTCAAGAGCATCGAGCCTATCGTGGAAACTGCTTGGCGCTGGCACGAAAGCCACCCCGACGGCTACACCAAGTAGGCTGCCGTTGATCAGCCAGCCCTGCCCATCCATGAAACCCGGCGCGGCGGTCGCATTTATTCGCCGCCCTTCAGGCCGTATTCTTCGAGGCGCTTGCGCAAGGTAGCGCGGGTCATGCCAAGCTTTTCGGCCGCCCGGGCCTGATTGCCGTCCTCGGCCGCGAAAATCCGCGCGACCATCTCGCGCTCCAAGCGCGCCAACACCGGCTCGCCGGTCGCCGTAAGCTGCGTGTGCACGAAATCCAAGGCCGCCGTCAACGTGAGCTCGCCGGCTCCGCCTGCCACGCCCCCTTCGCTGCCCGGCACGCCGGCGGTTCCCGCCACTGGTTCGAAGGGCGACGCCGTGCCCCCGACCACCGCCGGAAACGGTGCCGCCGTGCCTTCGCCGAGCCCGCGGATTTCCACCGGCAAATCCTTCGGCAATACGGTGTCTCCCTGCGCAATCACGGCGCTGCGGTAGATCACGTTTTCCAACTCCCGCACATTGCCCGGCCAGCGGTAGTTCACGAGAATCTGCAACGCTTCCGGCGACACTTTGCTAACACGGGTTTTCCGCTGTTTGAGCAGGTTTTGCAGGCAGAAATCGACGATCTGAGGAATGTCGCCCGAACGGTCACGCAGGGGTGGCATCTTGATGCGCACGACATTCAGACGGTAATACAAGTCCTCGCGGAAGGCCTTCGCCGGCACCATTTCTTCGAGGTTTTTGTTGGTCGCGGCGATGATGCGCACGTCGACCTTGATCGTATCGGTTCCGCCGACGCGTTGAATTTCGCCCTGCTGGAGAACCCGGAGAATCTTCGTCTGGGTCGCGAGTGCCATGTCGCCGATTTCATCGAGGAAAATCGTGCCGCCATCGCATAACTCGAACTTGCCGATGCGCTGACCGGTCGCACCCGTGAACGAGCCCTTCTCGTGACCGAAGAGTTCGCTCTCGATCAAGTTGTCCGGAATCGCCGCACAGTTGACCGCAATGAAGGGTTTACCGGAGCGATGGCTGTGTTTCCAAATCGAGCGCGCGACGAGTTCCTTACCCGTGCCGCTCTCGCCGGTGATCATGACGGTCACGTCGCTGGCGGTGACCTGACCGACGATTTTAAAGACATCCTGCATCACCGGCGACGAACCGACGATGCCCTCCTTGTAATCCTCGGAATTGATGGTCGGTTTGTATTCACCGACCGCCCGCATATCCGCATGCGCTTTGAGCGCCGTCTCCGCGATGGCCAAAACCTTCGCCGGATCAAAGGGTTTCATGATATAGTCAAAGGCGCCAAACTTCATCGCCTCGATCGCGGTCTGCGCGGTGCCAAACGCCGTCATCAGAACCACCATCTGTTTCGGGTTCACCCCGCGGATATGTTGAAGCGCCTCGATGCCGCTCATCCCGCCCATGCGGATATCCAGAAAAATCAAATCCGGCAGCGGCCCCTTCTTCACGGCCGCGATGCCATCTTCTCCACTGCCGGCCTCCGTGACCTTGTAATGCTTCGACGACAGCACTCGGCCGAGCGAGTAACGAATCTCGGCGTCGTCATCGATGATCAGAATGGTCGGAGAGGAATCGGGCATGGCAGTGGTGAAATAACAGGCGAAGGGTCGGCAGCATCCGACCGCGTCTCGAACCGGCTCTGATTAGGGCACGGCTCCGGGGGGTCAACCTTGATGTAAAACGAGGGACGGGTCAGCTGGTCGCACGGAGCAGAGTCAGGGCCGCATCCGTTGCGCTCCGCGCAAAAATTTCCGTTTCGTCGACCTCGAATTAAAAAAAGGCCTTGCGTTGCTCTTTGGTTGTTTGATTTTCCTCCCTTCCCGTCAGCAACGGGCCCTTAGCTCAGTTGGTAGAGCGCCTCAATGGCATTGAGGAGGTCAGCAGTTCGAACCTGCTAGGGTCCACCACTTTACGAAAAACGCCGCCTCGAATTGGGCGGCGTTTTTCATGTCCGGCTCAATGCGGCGCTGGCAACCGAGGTCGGATCAACCTGCTTCCTGCATGCGGATATTCACTCGAAACGCCTCCGAGCGTCCGGTCGGCGGAGGCCCGATGGGACGAATCGAGCGAAAGGCGGTGAGCACTGCCCGGTCGAAGGCCGTGCTGCCGGAACTACGCAGCACCTTCGGATTGGAAATGACGCCGGAGGCGGACACGCTGAACTCGACGCGAACTTCGTTGAGCTCGGTCACCCCGGCCGCCTCCATCGACTGCCGGATGCGCTGCAGGATCAGCGCGACGTAGGCATCGGTAAGATCCATTTCCGCGCGCGTCATGGCCGTGCCACCCGCGCCCACGGTGGAGGCCGTGCTGCCGCCGGAAACGCCTTTGGTGACCGTTTCCAGATTGATGGATTTCGTCGTGATCGGTTTCGGCGGAGCAGCCTTGGTCGTGGTCTTGGGCGGGCCCTGCTCTTTCACGAAATCGCGGTAGGAAGTGGGCTTGATGATCGGTTTCGCAGGCTCGGGTTTCGGTTCGGGCGCCTTTTCGATGATGGGGGCTTTTTCGATCGGCTTGGGCGTTGGTTTCGGCACGGGCTTGGGCGGCACCGGCGTCGGCTCGGGTTCCGGCGCACGCTCGATTACCGGCACGCGGGTAATGATGGGCGTCGGCGCGGGCAGATCGACCGAGACGGTTTCCGTCGGCTCGGGAGTGCGGGCGGCGGGCGCTTCGGTCGCGGCGTAGTTGTCGCCCTCGCCGGCCACGAGTTCGAAAATCTTCGGCTGCTCCTCGTGCTGACGATGGGACCACCAGAAGCTGAATAGCACCGCCAAGATGATCGCGCCGTGCAGGCTCGCCGATGCCACGAAGGCGCGCGGGTATCGTTCAGTGACAGTCACGGCGAACCAGCCTCAATTCGGCGTCTGCGTGTCGAAGGTGATCTTCGACAGGTTGTTCTTTTTCAACTCGTCCATCAGCGAAACGACCTGCTGCCACTGCAGGGTCAGGTCGGCGCGGATACGGATCACGGGGGGCTTCGGCAGTTGGGACAAGCCTGCCAGGCGTTCCTGCAATTCCGAGAAGCCGACCGGCGTGGCCCCGAAATAATAGCGGCCACTGCGGTCGATCGAGATGGGTTGGAATTTTGTGTCGGGATCGGGTTTGACCTGATCACTCACCGACTCGACCGGCAGGTTGACCGGGATGGTCTGGTCTTGGTTGATGAGCGGCGTCGCGATCATGAAAATGATCATGAGCGTGAACCCCAAATCGATGAGGTTGGTCACGTTCAGCTCCGAGATCGGAGCTGATTGGCGTTGGCGCTTGAAGGTGCGGGCCATGATCGGAAACGGCAGACTACAGCGACTCGAGTTCCACGCGGTCGGCCAGCGAGCTGGCGTAGTTTTCCAGCTCGGTGATCATCAGTTTCGAGCGCCCGAAAATAAAGTTGTAACCGAAGACCGAGGGGATGGCGACGATGAGACCGGCAATGGTCGTGAGCAACGCGGCCGACACGCCCGGAGCGAGCGTTTGGATGCTGGCGGTCTGCTGCACCGACACCGCGCTAAAGGCATCCATTACCCCCCAAACGGTGCCGAGGAGGCCCATGAAGGGGGCGCCCGATACGATCGTGGCGAGGAATACCATGTTGGATTCGTAGCGCAATGACTGGCGGGCCAGCGCGCGCTGCAGGGCGTTTTCCGCATGCTCCAAACGAAACCGGGGCGAATCGTTGCCCCGCTCCCGCGCGATCCGATCCGCCTTTTCGTAGGCATCCATGGCGTCCGCAAACAGGTCGGCGTAGGGAATCGTGCGGCGATTGCGGAAAGGTTCAGGCAGATCGAGGAGCGTGCGTTCTTCGCGCAGCCGTTGCTCAAAGCTGAGGTTGAGCAGGCGCAGGCGTTTCAGCTCGTTGTGCTTGCCGATCATGATCGTCCAGGCGATCAGACTGAAAATCGCCAACCCGATGACGATGATTTGTCCGATAATACCGGAGCGGGCGAAGGATTCGATCAGGTTGGTGGCAGCGAGGAAAGGCGTCATCGGGAGTGTCAAAACGGGCGTGCGCAAGCGATGAGGTATGAGAACAGCGCGTTCAACGGTTTTCCGGTCCCAACTTGCGGTTGGCCCCACGGACCCGCATTCGCGAATGAGGTTGCGGGTCGCGTCCCGGCTTTTTTCGCTCTGCCTTCGACCCGACTCTTTCTGCTCACCCAATGGCTTTCAAAAACTCCACCTTACTGGCCTTGCGCACTCAGCGCACTGCCATCGCCGGCAAACTCGCTGTCGTCGGCCTCGATGGCTTCGTCGATACGATCGTGACTCCGGTCGCGCTCCGCACGGGTCAGGGCGAGGCCTTCACGCCCATCGCCACGATCGCCGATCTGGGCCAGCGCATCCTCGCCGCAGCGGGCAAGAGCACCAACATCGAGCTGTATCCGCGCATGGACAAACTGGGCGGCAACGGTCCGATCATGGCCAACGCCCTGCTCGCGCATGGCCTGCAGCTAAAATACATCGGGGCACTCGGCCACGCCGCGATCCACCCCGTTTTCCAAGAAATGGCCACCCGCGCCGAAGTCGTTTCCCTGTGCGATCCCGCCGCGACCACCGCGGTCGAATTCGACGACGGCAAACTCATGCTCGGCCAAATGAAAAGCCTCGATGAGATCACCTTCGACCGGATCATCGAGCGCATGGGCTTGCCCGCCTTCCGCCAAGTGCTCGCGGCGGCCGACCTCGTCTCGCTCGTGAATTGGACGATGATTCCCAACATGACCGAGATCTTCCGCCGTCTGGTGGACGATATCCTGCCGACGTTGCCCGCTCGCCCCCGGATTTATTTCTTCGACCTCGCCGATCCGGAAAAACGCTCGGAGGAAGATCTGCTGACGGTCTTGGAGTTGATCGGTCGCTTCGAGGCTTTCGGTAAAGTCACCCTCGGCTTCAACCTCAAGGAAGCCCAACAGGTTTACCGCACCCTTGGCTTCCCGGCGCTGCGTGAGGATGAAGCCGGTCTCCGGCAAATCGCCGCCGACATCCGTGAGCGCCTGAAAATCTCCACCGTTGTGGTTCACCCCAAGGAAAGCGCCGCCTGCGCCACGCCCGAAGGCGATTGGTGGATCCCCGGACCCTACGTGACCAAACCCCGTATCACCACCGGGGCCGGCGACCATTTTAACGCCGGTTTCGTCTTCGGACAACTCCTCGGCCTCCCCCCGGAACAATGCCTGACGACGGGCGTCTGCACCAGCGGTCACTACGTTCGCTCGGCCGAAAGCCCCACCGTCGACGACTTGGAAAGCTTCCTCGCCAACTGGAACTGATCCGCCCATCCTCATCTCATGCCCGCGAAGAAAAAGAAGCCGACGCCACTCGGCACCCTGATTTCGTTTGAAGGCGCCGAAGGCAGCGGCAAGTCCACCCAGATTGCCCGCCTCGCCAAACGCCTCACCAAGCTGAAGCACGACGTGCTCAGTGTGCGCGAACCCGGCGGCACCGAGATCGGCGAACAGGTGCGCAACATCATCGTGCACAACTCCAGCGGCGACGAGATGTGCGCTGAGACCGAGCTGCTGCTCTTCGCCGCCGCCCGCGCCCAACTCGTGCGCGAGGTCATCGCCCCCGCGCTGCTCGACGGTCAGATCGTGCTCAGCGACCGCTTCCTTGATTCCTCCACGGTTTACCAAGGCATCGGGCGCCAACTCGGCGCCGATCCCGTCGCCATGATCAACCACTTCGCCGTCGGCAAGGTCATGCCGGCGCTGACCATCATTCTCGACGTGCCTCCCAAGGTCAGTCTGGCCCGCATCCGCCAACGTGCCTCCGACGTGCCCGACCGCATGGAGCGGGAAAATATCGGTTTCTATAAGCTCATCCGCGACGGCTACCTGCTGCTCGCCGAGAGCATGCCGGATCGCGTCATCGTGATCGACGGCACGAAGGATGAAGCGACCATCGAGCGAAAGATTTGGGCCGCTGTCCAAAAGACGATCGCCTGAACACCCGCGCTTCGGTCCGCCTCCCTCGTCCCCACCGCGCCCATATGTCGTCCGCGTCCATCGCTTGGCCCGAAGCCCTCGCCGGCACCCCCGCCGTCGCGGTCATCGAACAAGCGATCACCCGCCAACGGCTTTCGCACAGCCTGCTCATCACCGGCGACGAAATCGAAACCCTCGAGAGCGTCGCGCACGCGATTGCGGATCGCCTCCTGAACCCGCCCGACAGCCCGAATCCGTTTCCCCTTGCCCAGCATCCCGACCTCGTGTCGCTGCGCGCCAAGGGCAAGATGCGCATCATCCCCATCGGCAAGGCCGGCGCGCCTGAGCCCGGCACGATGCGCGACTTCATGCCGAAACTCTACGTGAGCCCGGCCATCTCCCGCCATAAGGTCGGCATTGTCTACGAAGCCGAAACCATGCGCCACGAATCGGCCAACGCGTTTCTAAAAACGCTCGAAGAGCCTCCCCCGCACACGACGTTGCTGCTGTTGACGACGCGGCCTTACGCCTTGCTGCCGACAATCCGCAGCCGTTGCCTGACCTTTCGATTTCCGGCGCTCGACCAAGCCTACACCCCGGACGGCTGGATGCCTTGGCTGGACGACTACGGCGCGTGGATCAGACGGCTCACCGAAGGCGTCAGCGACCGCGCCGCCGCCTCCGACGCGATCTTCGCCGGCTATGGGCTGGTCGCGCGCTTTTCCACCATCTTGGACTTTGCCACGACGGAAGCGTGGAAGATTCAGAAACAGAATCTGCCCGATGACCTCGGCGACGACGAGAAGGTCGCCATCGAAACGGGCATCGCGAACGGCCTGCGCCTCCGCCTCCTCGCGGGCATTGAACGCACAACGCGGGACGCCGCCCTCCCGCGCATCCTCGACGGCGACACCACTGCCAGCCACGCGCTCGGCGAGGCCGTGGCCGCCCTCGAACACGCGGTTCGCCTCTTGCGCCTGAACCTCAAAGTCGACGCCGCCCTCGAGACGTTCATGCTCACATCGCTCCGTCTCTGGGCGAAGCGCTGAGTCGACTCAGGAAACGGCCTTCACGAATTCCGCCCGCGCTTCCATGTGCGGGTTGTGCCCCGATCCCGCGATGACCTCGACCTGCGCGCCCGGAAAATGCGCCTCGATGGCCCCCACGTCGCCGGCCTGCACGTAACGCGATTTGCCACCGGTTACGAACAACGTCGGGCCCGCAAAGCGCTCCCCCTCCGCCAGGGGCGAGCGCTCCAGCTCGGGCAGCGAGGCCGTCAGCACGGGCAGATTGATCATCCACCGCCAGCCGCCCCCCTCGTTCCGCTCCAGATTTGTCGCGAGGAATTTGCGCATCGCCCAGTCGCTCACCCGCGCCTCGAAGCGCAATTCCGCCTCGCCGCGTGATTCCAACTTGTCGACGCGTAGTTCGTTCATGGCCGCAAACTCCGCCCGGTGGGCATGCGACAGGTAGTCCTTCGGCGCGATGTCCACCACGATCAGCCGGCTGATTCGCTCCGGGTGCCGACACGCCAAGGCCATCGCCACCTTGCCTCCCATGCTGTGCCCCATGAGCTCCACCTTCGCCCCCCCTCGCGCGTCAAGCCACGCCAACACATCCTCGACCATCGCCGCATACGTCATCGGCTCGGCATGCGGCGATTTGCCGTGATTACGCAAATCCAACGCCACGACCTCGCGTTCCTTCGCCAGATCCGCCCCCGCGCTCAGCCAATTGCGCGACGACCCCAGCAGCCCGTGCAAAACCACCAACGGCGGCCTCCCTGCCCCACCCAATGCCTTGGAAAACAATTTAACCACGAAGGGACACGAATAACTTCGCTACCGCTCCGTCCAGAGAAATTGAAGTTTCAGCGATGCCTGCCTTAGGCGCAACGGTAGTAAAGCCATTCGCGTCCCTTCGTGGTTAAAAACTCCGGCGCAATTTTTTCGTGTATTTCCCCCTGTTCGTGGTTCCCCTGTTCGTCTGACCTCTATGCCGCCGACCGCCAAAAAACTCACCCCGATGATGCAGCAATACTTCGAGGTGCGGAATGGCCTGCCGAAGGACACGATCCTGCTTTTCCGCCTCGGGGATTTTTATGAGATGTTCTACGACGACGCCAAAGTCGCGTCACGTATCCTCGGTCTCACGCTGACCAAGCGCCAAGACTACCCGATGGCCGGCATTCCTTACCATGCGGCCGATAACTACGTGCCGAAGCTGCTCGCCGCCGGCCGCAAGGTCGCCATGTGCGAACAAGCCGAGGCCGCCAGTCCCGGCAAACTCGTGAAGCGGCAGCTCACGCGTATCCTGTCTCCGGGCACGACCCTCGACGCCAATCAGCTCGATGCCGCGCGCAACCACTATCTCTGTGCGCTCTCGCTCGACAAAGCCGGCCTGCACGCCGCCTGGCTCGATCTCTCCACCGGCGAGTTCCGCATCGCCACCGACCCCCGCGCCGAAAATCTCCTGCCCGTGCTCACCGCCCTCGACCCGGCCGAGCTCCTCGTCATCGAAGGCAGCGTCGACGCCTGGGCCGAAGCCCACCACGACGAAACCGCCCTGCAAGACCTGCACGCCTTCGGCACCGAGCGCAGCGTCACCGAGCTGCCCGGCTACCAATTCGAGACTGCCACCGGCGCCCGCGCGGTCATGGAAACCCTCGGCGTGCTCAACCTCGAAGGCTTCGGCCTCGCCGAAACGCATGCCGGCCTCGGCCCGGCCGGCGCGCTGGTCACCTACGCCACCGACAACCTCTGCGCCAAACCGGAGAACCTGCGCGCGCTCCAGGAATACCGCAGTGCCCGCACGCTCCTCCTCGACCCCGCGACGCTGCGCAATCTTGAGGTTTTTTCCTCCAGCCGCGGCACCCGCGAAGGCGCGCTGATCACCGCCGTCAATCGCACCGGCACCGCCGCCGGCGCCCGCCTGCTCGAACGTTGGCTCGCCGCTCCCACGCTCGATCTCGCAGAAATCCAGCGGCGCTCCGCTCTCGTCGGCGAGCTCCTCGCCGAGCCCATGCGGCTCGGCGAACTGCGCGAGTTGCTCGCCCACGTCCGCGACATCCCCCGCATCCTCGGTCGCCTCCAAAACCGCCTCCGCAATCCCCGCGAGCTCGGCGGGGTGCGCGACACCCTCCTCCAACTTCCCGATCTGCTCGCGCACCTCCGCAGCTTCGGCGACGAGGGCGCCACGCACCTCGCCGACTACGT
>CAXBDS010000067.1:0-22448 GCA_963974355.1 uncultured Opitutaceae bacterium | reverse complement strand
CCCGCATCGCGCTGGCGCAAGATTACGGCGTCGCGGTGGCGTGGCGCGGACCGAGCTTCGCGCGAGCGGTGCGGGACGGCGCGGTCGTTCAGGTGGACTTTGATCATGCGGCGGGGCTGCACAGCCGAGGCGGGGACGTGGAGGCGTTGGAACTGGCGGGGGCCGACGGCGTATTCCATCCGGCTCGGGCGCAGGTGCTGCGGTCGGCGGTGCGGGTGAGCTCGCCCGAAGTCAGCGCTCCCGTGGCGGTGCGTTACGCTTGGAGCAACGCTCCGCGGGCCAATCTCTACAACCGCGCAGGACTGCCGGCCGTGCCGTTCACCGCTGTCGTCGACACGGGCGCAACGCTGCCGGAGCAAACGCGCAACTGATCCTCTTCTCCGACCCGAAATGTTACCCCCTCAGACCAACGCCCACCGTCTCGCCCTGTCGCTCGATGGCCTCTGGGATCTTGCCCTAGCCGGCGCCCAAGGTGTGTCCGGTGATTTCGTGACCGACCGAGTGGCACCGGTGCCGTCCGCGTTGGAAGAACTCTATTGCGAAGCGTGGTGGTTGGATGCGGAGCGGGACGTGTGTTACCGCCGCTTTTTTGAACTGCCCGCGATACCGACGGATCGGCGATGGAGCCTCTGGTTTGGGGGAGTGAGCTACCGGGCCGAAGTGTGGATCGACGGGGTAAAGGTGGGGGAGCATGAGACGGGACACACGCCGTTTGAGGTGCCCTTGCCCGCGTCGTGCCGCCCTGGACGGCGCATCGAGGTGCGGGTGCGGGTCACGCAGACTTTGTCGGCCGACACCGTGCCCATGGGCAATCTGATGAACACCGGGGCCAACGGCCAGTTTGCCGGGCAATACCCGGATGTGCCGTTTGATTTTTTCCCGTTCACCGGCATCCATCGATCGGTGCACCTCGTCGCGGTGGCGGAACAGGCGCAGTTGGCCAAGCTGGATTTTGAGCCCACGCTGCGGACCGCGAACATCGGTCATATCGCCTTGGCGGGACGCGTGCGGGGGAATGCGCACGCGGTGGAGTGCCGCGTGGCGGAACTGGGGTGGGCTTGTTCCGCCGGAGTGGAGGACGGCGCGTTTCACCTCGGAGGCGAAGTGGGGACGGTGGAGGCTTGGGATATCGGACAACCTCGGCTCTACGATGTGGAGGTGCGGTTGATCGATGCGGCGGGAGTTGTGGTGGATTCGTATCAACGGCACCTTGGATTTCGCTCGATCGAAGTCGTCGGCACGCAGCTCAAGCTGAATGGCCGGGCGGTGCGCCTTACGGGTTTTGGCAAACACGAAGACTTCGCCGTCGTGGGGCGCGGCGGCGGCGGCGCGGTGACGGTGCGTGATTTTGCGCTCATGGCGTGGACCGGAGCCAATTCGTTTCGCACCTCGCACTATCCCTACGCGGAGGAAACGCTGGATCTGGCCGACCGGCTGGGCGTGCTGGTGATCGCGGAGGCGCCGGCGGTCTCGATCAATTTCGAGTTCACGACGGAACGCACGCTGGAGACGCATTTGCGCTGCGTGGAGGAATTGATCGCCCGTGATCGGCACCACCCGTCGGTGATCATGTGGTCGGTGGCCAACGAGTCGTTGTCGACCCATGCCAAGGCCCGGCCCTATTTTCGGCAGGTCACGGCCCGGGCGCGCGAGCTCGATGGCACCCGGCCGCTCATCGGCGTCACGTGTCATGGAGCTTCGGATACAACGCTCGATCTCTACGATCTGGTGGGCGTCAATTTGTATCCCGGTTGGTATGAGTTGCCGGGGCTTCTGGCGCAGGCCGAGGATCGGTTGGAGGAAATCCTGCGTGGACTGCACGAGGTGTTTCACGGCCCCATCATGATCACCGAAACCGGGGCCGATGCGGTGGCGGGATTCCACAGCCTGCCGGCCCGTCAGTGGTCGGAGGAGTATCAGGCGGAGCTGATTGAACGCCTCTTCCGCCGCGCGCGGGCACTTCCCTTCATGATGGGAGAGCACGTGTGGAATTTCGCCGATTTCGCCACGGCGCAGAACTTCCCGCGGGCGCTGGGCAACCGAAAGGGCGTCTTTACGCGGGACCGCCAACCAAAACTGGCCGCCCACCGTTTGCGCTCGTGGTGGCACGAAGCCGACGAGACCGCGCCGACCGATCCGACTGCAAAACTTTTTACCCCAACCCTATAAATGAACCCCAACAATCCACCCCGATTTCCTTTTCTCGTCTTTGGTTTTTCGTCGTCTCCGGTTGGCCATTCTGTCCGATGCGCGACGGAGGTGACCGTGGGTTCGCAAGGAGGTCAGCGATGAACCAAGTGAAGTGGTTTGTGGAAGAGGTGCATCCGCATGAGCCTTTTCTGCGCTCTTATTTGCGCGGATCGTTTCCGACGGTGCGAGATGTGGATGACGTGGTGCAGGAGTCCTATTGTCGCCTCATCAAGACGAGGGAGCGCCGGGATGTTTCCTCGGCCCGGGCGTTTCTCTTCCGAATCGCGCGTAATGTTGCGATCGATTTCCTGCGGCGCGAGCGGCGTTCGCCGGTCCAGGCCGTCGCGGATTTGGCGTCGATTCACGTAATCGATGATCTGGTGACGTCGGCGGAGTTATTGACGCGGGAAGAGAAATCCCACCATCTCGGCGAAGCACTAGCATCTCTGCCGGCCCGTTGTCGCGAGATCGTCTTGTTGCACAAAATCAAAGGGATTCCTCAAAGTAGTATTGCCCGCCAGCTCGGGCTTTCCGAGAAGACCGTCGCCAATCAGGTCTGCCGGGGAGTGCGACGATGCGAGCACTACCTAAGACGCCGGGGAATCGATTTTTTCTGAACCATGTCCGAACCGCCGCCGCCAGATTCCCGCCACGAGTCGGGTTTGAAAACGGGGCGGATGCATCCTTTGGATTGGGCGCGGTGGAGCGGTGCGCACGACGATGTCGAGGACGCGATGAACGCGAGTCTGCGTCGGCGCCGGCGGCAGCGAAAGGTTTGGAGCAGCGTGGCGGCAGCCTGCGCGGTAGCATTGTTGAGTATCGGATGGTGGCCGGAAGCAGCGGTGCAGCCTGTCTCGCCGCCTGCGTTTGTGCTCGCGCCGCCGAATCAAACTTTGCCCGACGGTTCCACGGTGGAATTCGGGGCGGGCGCCAAAATCGCGGTGGAATTTTCGCCTGAATTCAGGCGGGTGGTTTTGAGCGGAGGCTCCGCTCATTTCGAGGTGACCGAAAACCCATCGCGGCCGTTTCTCGTGGAGGCCGGTGGGGTGGTGGTGCGGGCGGTTGGCACCGCTTTTGAGGTGCGGGTGGAAAACGAGGCCGTCGACGTGCTGGTCACGAAAGGCCGCGTGGCGGTCAACTCGAGTCGCGTTCTGGCTGACGGGTCGAACGACGTGTTTCTGGACGTAGGCGATGAACTCAGGCTGGCGACGGAGTCGGATGCAGAAGTTTTAGAGGAGCCGGTGGTGCGGCGTCTGACCTCATCCGAGATGGAGCGGCGCCAGACTTGGCGGGTGCCTCAACTGCAGCTTGATCGCACGCCGTTGGCCGAAGTTATAGGCGTGATTAACGGTTACAGTGACACGGAACTGGTATTGGCGGACCCGGCTCTGGGTAAGCTGGAGTTGAGTGGCCGACTCCGGGCCAACAACGTCTCGGCCCTGCTGCAAATTTTGCATTCTTCCTATGCGGTGGCGGCGGATACGACCGATCAGGGCAGCATCGTCTTGCGGAAAATTCATTAAATTCGGTCGAGGCGATTATTTTTGTGGGTAGTCGCGAGGATTGGTTCGCAGTCCCTCATATGACCCCTTCTTCGAAGACCATGTCTACCCCGCGACTCGCCCGTTTTACGGGACGGAGTCTGTCTCCCTTTGTGCTGCTTGGGCTCGTCTTGGGCGCGTTGACCGCGTTCGCCGCAGCCGAGTCCCAGAGGTTCAAGTTCAGCATCCCGGCGGCACCGGCAGCGGAAGCGCTGGTGTTGTTTTCCGATCAATCCGGACAGGAGGTAATCTACGCTCCCGATGTTGCGGAGGGCATCGAGGCCAACGCCGTCGAAGGCGAATTCACGGCCGGAGAGGCCTTGGCTCAGTTGGTTCGCGGCAAAGATCTGGTGGTGGAGATGGACCCCGCGAGCGGGGCCTTCCTGATCAACCGAAAGAAGAGCGAAACGCCGGCACCGGATCCGTCCGCCGATCCGACGGCGGAAGCCGCACCGCCGCGAACGGTCCGCAGTGGCGCCGACGATGTGATTGCATTGTCCCCGTTCGAGGTGAATGCCGCTCAAGACCGCGGTTACGCCGCGACCGAGACACTGGCCGGCACGCGTTTGGCATCGGAGATGAAGAACGTGGCGGCTCAAGTCACCGTCATGACGCCGGAGTTTCTCGACGACATTGCCGCGACGACCCTGGAAGACGCGTTGCTGTATTCTCTCAACGTCGAGAACCAACAGGAGTATAACAACGACGCCCAGGTCGACAGTCTCGCCGGCATCGAGGATCTCACCGGTGCGCAGCGGGTCCGCGGTCTCGCCAACGCGAGCAACACCCGGGATTTCTTCGGCAGTTTTTTCGCGCTCGATTCCTACAATAGCGAACGCTTCACATTCAACAGTGGTCCCAACGCCATCCTCTTCGGATTGGGGTCGCCCGGTGGCGTGATCGATACGAGTCTCAAACGCGCTCGCTTCTCGAATTCCGCGCAAATCAAGACTCGGGTGGACAGCTTTGACGGCTACCGCGCCAGCTTTGACATCAATCGTGAGATCATCCCCGGGATGTTGGCCGTGCGCGGTGACTTTCTCTACGATCATCAGGAATCTTGGCGCAAACCCTCGCGGGATCGTCAGCGGCGCCAGTATCTCACCGCGACGTTTCGTCCGTTCGAGAAGACGACGGTGCGGGCTTCTTACGAGAACGTGCAACGCGAGGCCTCTCGCCCGCGCAACACGTTGATTCGTGATTACGTCACGCCTTACTTGGCATGGCGGGAGCAAACCATGGCGGCGCAGGGCATCACCGATCCCCTTGATCCGCGACTTTATTGGGCTCCGACCAATCAACTGTCTCCCGGGGAAGCGCCTTTCGCTCTCGGCGGCGACTCGCCCTTCAGAAATCTGAACTCAGCGTCGATCTATCTGATGACCGGGCAATTGTCGCCGGGCACCCCTGATGCCACGTTGCTGAATCGCGTGACCGGGACGGTGAACGCGGGAAATCCGATCGGCACGTCGGTGCTCGCGGTCGGTCCCCACCAGCTCATCGCCTCGCCCGACAACATCGTGCAAAGTCTGACGGACGAGTCCATTTACCCCTACGACATTAATCCGGGAGGTCTGGGCACCGACAATCATCAGTCCGGTGATATTCTGAACCTCTCTTTCGAGCAGCAGATCGGGCGGAATTTTTCCATCGAGGCGGCGTATCAACACGAAACCTACGAGCAATACTTCGTCGATTGGATGCGGGGACTGGACCAGGCCCTGCGCATCGATGTTAACCGTTATTTGCCGAACGTGGTCGGGAATGATGGCAAGCCGGTGCTGAATCCCAACCGCGGCAAGTATTACATCGAGAGTTTCGGACGCGGCAACTATCGCGCCGGCGAGAGCGACCAGTCCCGCGTCACCGCCTCCTACAAACTCGACTTCACGCAACGCAGTGGTTGGACGCGCTGGTTTGGCCGGCACGACATTGCCGTCTTGGCCGACCTGACCGAACGGGAAACCCGGTTTCAGAATTCGCGGACCATGCTCTTTTCCGATAGCCCCGATGTGAATATCCGCAATCCCAACGCCCGTAACGACCGACAGGTCGTCACGCGCACTTATCTGGATACGCCGGGCACCGGGGGAATCGACTACTTCGATATCAACAGTCATGTGAGCTCACTGTTGAACGAGCCCTACGGCACGGCGCAAAACGTCACCGTCGACCTGCGCCCCAACGACCTGAGTCGGGGTATTCGTGCCGGCGGCTCGGTTGAAAACACGCGAACCAATGGCGCGATGTTCGCGATTCAAAGTCAGTTCTGGGAGGATCGTATCGTGGCCACCTACGGACGGCGCACCGATCGTTTCAAATCCAAGACCGCGGCCGCCCAGCTATTGAAAGACGTGGACGCCTCTTCGGTTGGAAAATGGTATGGCGACAATTTCCAGGACGTGTCGCAGGTGGAAAAACCCGGTCTCTCAGGTCCCGTCGACATCGAGAACGAAGGCACGCGGGAGACCCGGGGAATCGTGCTGCATCCGTTCTCATTCTTGTCGGTTCACTATAACGAATCTTCCAATAGCTCGCCGAGCGCCTCCGGTCGCGACCCGAACGGCGGGTTTCACGCACCTTCCACCGGGGACGGTGAGGACTACGGCTTTACCCTTCGCCTGATCGATTCGCGGGTTTTCGTGAAGTTCAATTGGTATGAGAACGCGCAGACCCGAAATCCTTCCGCGGAGTTCGATGCCGTGCGCCTGCGGTTCAACACGCTGGAACAACGCCTCGAGGTTTTGGGCGAAGAAAACCCCTCGGTGGGCTACAAACCCTCTTCCACCTGGGACTCTGATCTTTACCTGACGACGACTCCGGTGCTCTCCGATTTCTCGTCGAAAGGTTTGGAGATCTCACTCATCACCAACATCACTCCGAATTGGCGGGTCTCACTGACGGCGGCAAAATCCGAGTCGGTGGAAACCAACATTGCGGAAGAGTGGTTCAAATACGCAGAAGCTCGCAAAGGGGAGTGGGAGAAATTCTACGCCTACCCGATCACCGAGGGCGGAGACGTCTCGCAGGGGGACGAATCGATCCGAGGTTGGGTCAATCGGGAGATCTATTTCAAACAGCTCGATCTCGCGGAACTCCTTGATGGGCGTCCCTCGCAAGGCGTGAGAAAATGGCGTGTCAATCTTGTCACCAACTACGATTTCACCGCCGGTATCCTGAAGAATATCGGTGTCGGTGGAGCGATGCGTTGGCGAGACAAGGCTGTCATTGGCCTGCCGTTGATCACCTTGAGCGATGGCTCGGTGGTGCAGGATATCGACAACCCCTGGTATGACGACGGTCTGGTCGATTTCGACGGCTGGGTCTCCTATCGCTTCAAGCTCGGCAAGAGCATCCGCGGCCGGGTTCAGCTCAACGTCCGCAACGTGTTCGATAGCCGAGACCTGTTGCCCCAGGCGGCTGACTCGAACGGCGTGCGCCGCCTGTATACGATTCAATCGCCCCGCCAGTTCATTTTTTCGACTACGTTCAATTTCTGAACGTTCGCTCGTTGGTTGTCAGCGAATCGGGACAAGGATGAAACCGGTCCGTTCACGGGGTAAATTCCCCGTGACGGACCGCACCCGATTCGGGCTTAAAATCAAACAGTTTTGTCGTGTCCATAAGTTGGATACGATTTGGGAATAAGCCTCGCCGTTTACGGTCGTCGCCGTCCTGGCCGCCACCGATTGCCGCTCCGCCCTTTGCTTTAACCAGGCCTCTTGCCATGAATACTGCTACCCCAGAATACCTCGCTTCCACCGGCTTCCGTTGGCGGTCGCTTCGCTTCCTCATGTTTGTCTTGGCCTTGCTGACCGTGGGGATTGCTTCGGCCCAGAATCCGCCGCCGATCCGGACCTTTGCCGATATCGGCGACTGGTGGGCGACGGGGGACTATCACGTTATCAAGGTTACGAACCTCAATACGGACACGAGTGCGGGCAGCTGGCGCTGGGCGCTCGCGGAAGCCGCCGCGATACCTGCGGCCGAAAGCAAGATCATCGTGTTCGAAGTGGGCGGTAAGATCGATTTCAGCAACAACACCGATCTCCCGCAGGGAAGAATCAGGATTAATGATTTAAAAAACACCTACGTCGCCGGTGAAAGCGCACCTTCTCCCGGTATCACGCTGGTCGGTGCGTCGTATGGTTTTCGCCGGTGCGATCGGATTCTATTCCGCCACCTCCGGATTCGGCTCGGCCTGCCGCTGGCGCTGAAGGGATCGGGCGAATATGGGAACAGCTCGCTGGCTCCCTATGGCGATGTGCTCTCGATCGAGGGCGAAATCAAATCCAACGGTGAGGACCGCGATAGCTATGCCGGAAACAATGTGGCGAACCAGAACATCGGGTTCGAGTATTGCGAGTTTTCGTGGGGCCTGGATGAGACCATCCAAGTCTGGTATCAGCCGAATCGTGACATCAGTTTTTTCCGCTGCCTGATCTACGACGGGTTTCGCTACGCCGAGTATGGCTGGCGCCATCCCGACACGGCGCCGAATGGAGACGATCCGTCAGGCCATGCGATGGGCATGATTTTGAATGCCGGTTCGTATGACGAAAATGGCGTCCTCGACGAGGAGGTGGGCGGCAACAAGCGCATCGATATCCAGCAATCGGTGTTTGGGAACTTCCAGCAGCGTGCCCCTTGGATGAACGCGGGCAACGGGATGCTCCTGAGCAGCAACGTGATCTTCCACGGAACCCATTATGCGATCACCAGCCAGGGGCCGACCGGTAGTTTTAACAGCTTTCATAACATCGTCGATAATCTCGGCATGAGGACGAATACTCTGCTGAGCAGCGAGGTGCCGAAGTTCGGTTACTGGTGGGTCACGCCGGGCTCCGATTCTCAATTCTACTGCGATGGCAATGTCGGTATGGAAAGTCCGGCCACTGCCCCTGGTCGCCTTGAGGATCTCGGGCCTCGCACGGCGGGCTGGCATAAGCGCGGAAGTCTGCCCGAGGTGCCGGACGAGCTTTTTGAAAATACCATGGTTGCGCAAAGCATGCCCGCCGGTTTCACGCGCTGGACGGGAGTGACACCGGACCAGCGTTTCGATTTCGTGCGCACGCATGCCGGCGCGAGACCGGCGGATCTTTCCAACGGCGAGCGCGTCGACGCTGTGACGCAGGCGTTTCTCGTCGAGTTGGCGAACCGAGTGGGAACCTACAAGAACGGCCCACCCGCCAGCTATGTTCTCCCGTCCACGACCCGCGCGATCCCGGATGCGCAGTGGAGCACGTCCACGGATCTGGTAAACTCGATCGCCGCGTGGCGCGCGGAGGTGGAATTGCCCAACAGCATCAGCGATCAGCCCGGTGACACCGAAGCTCCGACCGTTCCCACGGGGTTGATCGCAGGTGAAGTGACTTCGACCTCGATCGAATTGTCGTGGAATGCATCGGCCGATAACGAGGGCGTGAGCGGTTATCAGGTGCTCCTCGACGGGGAATATGTTTCGTTGCCCATCGGCACGAGCGATACGATCGGCGGGCTCGCTCCCAGCACGACCTACAGTGTGACGGTGCGGGCAAGGGACGAGGCCGGAAACTGGTCCGGTGATAGCGGCGCGATCTCGGTTACAACCCTCGAGCCCGAGGGCGGGGACAATGGTAACGTCATCAGCGTAAACCTCGGCGGGCCGGATGACGCGCTCTCCGCGGCGGATGTGGCGGGCGTGGTGCCAGTGGCGAATTGGAACAACTCCACATCGACCAACGAGACTCTGCTCGGACTGACCGACGGCTTCGGTGCCGTGACTCCCGCCGGCGTCACATTCAACAAGACGGACTTCCCCTACACGACCAACACGGCCGCAACCTCGCCGGACACAAAGATGATGCGCAGCCAGCGCGGCACGCCGAGCGCGACGAATCAAGTGGCGACGTTCACCAACATTCCCTACGCGAGCTACGACATTTACGTCTATTGGGGAGGGCGAGCCGCGTCGCAGTCGACGCCGGTTGCGATGATGGTCGAGTTTCAACTCCCGAGCGGAAGCGCCTGGAACACCAATGACGCGAAGTATATCCGGGACACCGATCGTCAATGGGACGGCACCTATGACGAATCGACCGCGCTGACGGCGGCCGACGCGGTCGATGGCCAAGAATACGTCGTGTTCCGCAACGTGACGAGCGCCAGCTTCCGCATTCTGACCACCGCGGCGAGCCGGGCGGGCATGACCGGCATCCAAATCGTGGAGAAGATCGGTGCCGTGACCGACGATACGCCTCCCACCGTCCCAACCGGGCTGACGGTGAGCGACATCACGGCCTCCGCGTTCTCCCTCTCCTGGACTGAATCCACCGACGACGTGGGCGTGGTGCTTTACGAGATATCGATAGATGGGGCGTCGTTTGCGCTGGAGACGTCGACGACCTCAGCCATTGAGGGGCTTTCTCCTGAGACGACCTATACCGTGACTGTGCGTGCTCGCGACGCCGCTGGCAACTGGTCGCCCCAGAGCGCTCCGCATTTGGTGACGACGCTTGAGGAACCGGAAGTCGGCGGAGAGGCTGGTGTCATCAGTATCAATGTGACGGGGCCTGACGACATGTTGGCCAGTGGGGAGACGGCAGGCGCGGTGGCGGTGGCCAACTGGAACAATTCGACGGGGGCCAACGATGTGTTGGTCGACTTGATAGACAGCGCCGGCCAAGCGACCACCCTTGATGTAGCCTTCAAGCGCAGCGACTTCCCCTACGTGAACGGCACGACCGGTTCTTCTCCGGACCAGAAAGTCATGCGTGGTCAACGCGGCACACCGAGCTCGAACTCGCAGTTGGCTACCGTTTCGGAGGTGCCGTATGCGGCAAGCGACATCTATGTGTATTGGGGCGGCCGGGCCGAGGGCCAGTCGGTTCCCACGACCATGACGGTCGAACTGCAATTGCTCCAGGGGAACAACTGGGTCGCCGCCCAAACCAAGTATATCCGGGACGACAACCGCGCCTGGGATGGCGCCTACGATGAGTCGACTGCGCTCAGCGCCGCCGAGGCGGTGGATGGACGGGAGTATGTTGTTTTCCGCAACGTGACCGACTCATCGTTCCGGATCCTTGCGACTTCGGGGATTCGCGCGGGTTTCAGCGCGATCCAGATCGTCGAGCACGGCGCTACGTTTGGAGGGACTGTGCCGACCATCACGAGCGAACCGCAAGCCTCGGGCACCTACGGAACGCCGCTGAGCTACCAGATCGCGACCAGCGTCGCGGCCGATAGCTTCGTAGCCTCCGGGTTGCCCGCGGGACTCGCGCTGGATGGTGCTACGGGACTGATCTCCGGCGTGCCGCTCGCGGCAGGCACCTTCGACGTTGGCCTGAGTGCGACCAACGCGGCCGGGACCGTCACTGCGCCGCTGACGATCGGAATCGCGCGCGCCGCCCAGTCGCTGGTCTTCCCGAATCCGGGTAGCCAAACGTATGGCGTCGCGCCTTTCGCGCTCGGAGCGGCTGCGACCTCGGGTCTGCCGGTTGGCTACGCGATCTCCAGTGGGCCCGCGACTCTCGTGGGCGATACTGTGATGCTCACGGGCGCCGGCACGGTATCGATCGTCTCGTCGCAGGTCGGCGACGCGAACCACTTGCCGGCGATGCCGGTAACCGTGACCTTCACGGTCGAGAAGGCGCCACAGACGATCGCGTTTCCCCATCCCGGGTCTCATACCTATGGCGATCCCCCGGCGGTGTTGGGTGCCACGGCGGAATCCGGGCTGGCGGTATCCTATGCCGTGGAGAGCGGTCCGGCTTCGGTGAGTGGCGGCTTGCTCACCCTGACCGGCGCCGGGACCGTGACCGTGATCGCGAGCCAGGGCGGCAATGACAACTACCTGCCGGCCGATCCCGTCTCGGTGTCGTTTGCCGTCGCGCCGGCTCCGGCCACGGTCGAGTTGTCCGGTCTGTGGCACCTCTATGATGGCACCATGCAAGTCGCCCAAGTGGCGACGGATCCCGTGGGGTTGGCGGTCGATATCCGCTATGATGGGACCGATGTCGCTCCGGTGTTTCCCGGCTCCTATGCGGTCTCGGCCACCGTGGCCGGCGGCAATTACAGCGGGTCGGCCAGCGGCACCTTGATCGTCGCGGCGGGTGCAACCGTGCGCCACGCTCCCGTGCTGAATGGAACGGTCGATGGCTCCATACACATGCAGTTGGCCGAGTCGGTCACCCTCAACGGCGGCGCCGTCCTTTCGGGCGATCTGCTTTTGCCGGGCTCACCGACGGTGCGGCAGAACGGCCAGCCCACGCTCGGAAGTATTCTGGAAGGCTTGGGCGATCCGGAACCGACAGGTCATAGCGTGACGCTCAACGGACATGCTGCGGTCAGGAATATCGTCCGTCGCATCAATCACGTTGAACTGGAGGACGTCGGGTTGGTGCCGCCTCCAACCGGAACCCGCGATGTCACGCTGAACCATGCCAGCCAAGACGCGGGCGACATCGCCACGCTTCGTAACCTGACGCTCAACGGCAATGGCTCCAGCGTGGCGATCCCACCCGGCAGCTATGGCGCGTTTACGGCCAATGGGAACAACCGTTTCACGTTCGGAACCACGGGTGCCACGGAACCGTCCGTTTACTATCTGCAGCGCCTGACACTCAATGGCACGAGCCGCCTGGACGTGGTTGGTCCGGTCGTGCTGGTGCTCGCGAACGGCGGGGCGGTGAACGGGGATATGGGCAACGAAGACGCGCCCGAGCTGCTCTTGGTGCGGATCGCGACCGGAGGGCTCACCCTGAATGGAGGTGCCGATTTCTATGGTCTAGTCGATGCCCCTGCCGGGACGGTCGTCGTCAACGGCAACGCCACGCTCACGGGGATCGTGATCAGCGATCGGCTTACGGTGAATGGCAACGGCCACCTGATCCTGGGCGAGTTCTGAGCGAAATTTCCTCCGTCATATAAAGATAAGTTGGCCGGCCGGGAAGATCTCGGCCGGCCAACCCTGTTGAGCGATGAACCCACCGACACTGCAGCCAACGTCCGAAAATCCGCGTCCGAAAAGGGTGCCGCTGCGGGAGCGGATAGCGATCGGGCTGGGGGAGGGGGCGGCGATCGCTTCCGCCGGGTCGCTCAACACCTTGGCATTCCCGGTCTATAATGTGATGCTCGGCGTGAGCCCTTCGCTGGTCAGCCTGGTGGTGTTCATTCAGCGCTTGTTCGACGCCGTCACGGACCCACTGATCGGTCAGTGGTCGGACAAGACGCGAACGCGGTGGGGGCGCCGGAAGCCTTATCTGCTGGGATCTCTGCCCTTTCTGTTTCTTTTCGGCGTGGGTGTGTGGTGGTTTCCGCCTGGGCTGTCGGAGATGGGTTACTTTTGGTGGCTGCTCATCGTTTCGCTGTTATTCTTCCTCGCGCACTCGTTTTACAACGTGCCGATCTGGGCGCTCCGCATGGAGGCGACCAACGATTACAACGAGCGCACGCGGGTTGTGGCCGTGGTGCAACTTGTCGCCTACGCGGCCAGCATCGGGCTGCAGTGGCTGTTTCCGATCATTCAATCACGGCTGTTTTCAACTCCGCTGGACGGACTTCGTATCACCACTTTGGGATGGGGTATTTTCTTCACCGCGATCGGCGTGTTGCCCCTTCTGTGGGTTCGCGAGCGACGCGTGGCGTCGACGGGGGGCGCCAAAACGGCGCCGGCCTTTGTCGACGGGATGCGCCTGTTGTTGAAGAATAGGCCGTTTGTCACGTTGGTCGTCATGCGAATTGTATGGAGCTTTTGCTACCTGCTGGTCGCGATCTTCAACATCTATATGAACATCTACTTGGTGTATGGTGGTGATGTGAAGGCGGCCGCGGTGATGCAGGGCTGGGGTGGAACGGCGTATCAAGTGGCGGTCCTCCTCTCCGTGTTCCTGTTTGGCCGGTTGGCGATCCGGCTGGGCAAACGACAGGCAATGATGATTTGCGCCGTGGTGTTGTGCATGGGATGCGGCTTGAAGTTGGTTGTGTATCAACCGTCGCTGCCGTGGCTGCAGCTCGTGGTGCCGTTTCTGAACGGTATTTCTCTCGGTGGACTGATGCTCGTGGGCAACTCGATGGTGGCGGACATCGCCGCCTACGACGAATATATGACGGGCCACAAACGGGAGGCGCTGTTCGCAGGCTTGCTGGCGTGGTGCGATAAGCTGGGGAATTCCATGGGGACACTGTTGTCGGGATTCATCCTGGCATGGATCGGATTCAACGCTAAAGCCCCGGGCGGAGTGCAGAGTGAGATGACGCTGTCGCTGATGCGCTGGCTCTACGCGGGCATTCCGGCACTCGGAGCTGTGGCGGCGATGATCTGTATCGCGCGGTATTCGCTTTCGGAGGAGCTATCGACGAAAATACGGATCGAACTCGAGCGTCGAGATTCGGCCATTTGAGGTCAAAAAGGGCCACGTTTACCTTTGCGCGGTTGGTTGACGTGCAGCTTTGAAAAGACCGGTGATACCGATGCACTGCGGTCGACGGTGCAAATCCACATATGCACGATCAGGCCGATTAGGAGTGGCCGGAAGACGAGGCCCGCTGGAACCGGATCTCGAAATCGCCACCCTCATGGCGGGCTCGGGGCCGTTCCAACCCATTGGTCCGGGCGTGAAGGAGGAGGTCCCATGCGACGGAGATACCGCTGATAGTGACGTGGCGAGATACCGGATAGTCGGAAGACTTGGCCAAGCGAGCGAATGCGGAGGCTAAATCTGCGGTCTCTGCAAATTCTTGTGGGTAGTTGGGGCGACTCGTTCGCACTACATAGTTGAAGTGCATCGGTCCAACTATCGATGCGAATTACCCCACCCCAACGAAAACGACATGAATCCGTGAAAATCGATCCCGTCGGGTCGATGCAGCGCAGGCGGATGTTCTGCGCTTAACACCCGAAATGGCGTATGGACCAAGCTGCTCGGTCCAGAACCGCTTAGATGTTAAGAGATGCGCTGATCGCATCCGTGTAATCGGGTTTTGGCGATTTCCTAGGGAAAAAGAAAATCCGTAAAAAACCCCCAGAGAAATACGCTTATGAAAAAAAGTTCAGTCCGACTCTCCTTCCTCACTTCGGGCCTTGGTAGATCCATGACTATCGCCCTCTTCGGCTTTGCGGGAACGCTCAGTGCTCAGCCTTACGCTCCCAGTGGTGCGGCAGAATACGTGATGGACAACTACATGCCATCGACTTGGCAACTGAGCACCGTGACCAACAAAATCTGGGTGGCGCCTGGCGGGACCGGCGATGGAAGTTCCGAAAGCAGTCCACTTGATTCCATTCAGGATGCGGTTAATCAGGCGACCGCCGGGACGGTGATTTTGGTGAAAGCGGGCACCTATAACGAAGCTTTGGTGCTAAGCGCATTCCCTTCGATCGATGCCAACACAGGGCTGCCGGTTCCCGCAGTTCCGACGAGTGATGGAACGGATACTTCTCCAATCCTATTGGTATCGGCCGATGGCCTCGAAGCCGCGACAATCGAGTCTCCAGCCGGCCTCCATTCCACGATCGAGAGTTGGAGAATTCAAAACTGGGGAATCATCGGATTTCACGTCATTTGTAACAACAATAGCGGTAACCAAGACAAGAGTCCGCTCAAAATCGGCGGAGTGCACGTCATCCGGGAAAGTGACGCCAATGGGAACCCGAATCCAGACGGGGGGCATCTTGAAACGGAACACCTTACCCGCAACTGGCTCATCGCCGGTAATCGTTTTTCGGGGGCGGGCACGGATGGTTCAAAGTCGTTCAGCAGCCGTAATATCTTTTGGATTGGCAATACCTTTGACGGCGCATGGGCCGAGGAGGGCATCGACGCGTTTTCGGTCGGGGTCGTCGATCCCGACGAAGACCGCAGTCAGATTGCGTTCAATACCATGCAAGGGACCGCAAATTCCGATGCGATCACGCTGAAACATGGCTCGAATAATTTTCTCATCTACAATAATTTGTTCGAGCTGATCACCGATGCGGACCAGCCTTACTCGCCGACGAAGGGGAGTGGCCGCACTCTCGTTCTGGGCAGCAAGGTGGGTCCAAATTTTGCAAGTTTTAACGTGCCTTTGGAGAGTGAGGATCCTGAGTTCCATCCCAAGGCTGCCAATAAGGTTGAGGTTCTTTATAATTTATTCGGGGCTCATACGGGGAAGAATATACAACTTAATGGAGCCACCTTTTGTGTGATTCGTCATAATGAATTGGATAATCCGGTCGCGGTTTCCGAAATCGGGGATGGCGCAAATGACGTCTACAAGGATGGTTCGTATATAGCTGAGCCCTTCGGGCAGGTCATTGAAGATAATCATGTATTCAATTCGGCACCGCAGAATCCGAATTTCCCGGAAAACGTTTTTCGGTATCCTTCGAAGTGGGACGATCCAAGTAAGTGGACGAATCCCTCTGTCGCGTCGGAGATGCTCCTCTACTATGATCATGGGTTATACCCGGAGGTGTCTGATGGATTCTACACGATGAGCGGAAACGGCCCGTCGGTTCTTTTCTATTATCCGGTCGGTTCTGTTTATGTAGCCTCTGCGATTCAATCAATGATCAACTCGCTGCGTGATGAGATGAATCTGCAATTGGTGGTTAATGGTGATTTCGAAACGGGGGATGATGGTAATTGGACCCACGTTTCCACTTCGATCCAGCAAAGCACCACCTTCAATTTGAGCGACTATGCGGGTAGGATTACCCCTGGTGGCTATTATCGTAAGATTACTCAAGATGTCCCGGTGGTTCCCGGAGAAACGCTCAATGCCTCATGCTACATCAAGATCGACGGCTTCGATGGAGTGAAGTCGGCCGCTTACCAGATTCGCTTCTATGATGCGGATACGAGTTCCTGGCTCACTCCCTACGTGATCGTGGCGAACCCGCTTTCTACGCTGAATGATGATTGGGAGTATTTCCATATGGAAGGGATTGTTGTTCCGCCGGACGCCGACATTGCAGTAGTTTGGCTGGCTTCGAGCAGCACTACGGGATCCGCTTACTACGATAATGTTGAACTTTGGTCTCGCTTCGCGGGCGTGGAAAAATTGCACGATGGGAATTTCGACAGCAGCAATTCGTCAGACGATTGGGATCTTCATTTTTCTGCGGATATTTCCCCGACCGGAGGAGTCGGCGGGAGTCCGGCGCTACATCAAACCGGCGAGAGTGGCTGGACGATTAACAGCCAAGAGGTGAGCCTGGATGGAGTAACTGCGTTGAATGTAACCGGCAAGATTAAGACTGATAGCATTGCGTCGATCAGCAATGCCGTGATCCAAGTTCGGTTTTTCGATGGCGCGACTCAAATACATGTCGAATCGGTTGGCGCTCAAAGCGGAACGAGCTCGGGTTTTGTTTTGTTCAGTTATGAAAATATGTCTATCCCTTCCGGGGCTGACACCGCTAAGGTATGTCTTGCGGTAACGGGCGGCAATCAGGGGCAAGCTTGGTTCGATGACATCCAACTACGGGCGGAATATTAGACCCTGATTCCTCGTTGCTAAAATTCTACCGTAGCGACGTAGGTGAGTTGGTCTAGGTGTCGTTTGGGCCTGCTCGCTTTTGTTTCTAGCAAGAACATTATTTATATAGATTTCAAAATCGCTTTTGTCCCGGCCGAGCCACTCTCTTGTGTTGGTTGGCTTGTGTGGAATAGAACTATACAAAGCTCACCATTGCCTGGGGTTTTGCCTCAATATTGGGGGGTGGCGGAGAGCGGGCCGGGGTGGAGTTGATCCGAAACCGGGCAGTGAGTGAGGTGTGGCCGAACGGTGGGGTAGGCCTTCAGGCGTCTCTTTCGGTCCGCGGCGTTTCCGTCATTACTGGGTCTCCTCCGCGATTCTTCTGCTTGGAGCGAGTTCCGCAAAACAGGGCGAATGCGAAAGTCAGGAGAGGGGGCTGTTTCCCGCTCGACCGGTTCGAAAGCGTCTCCGAATGGAAAACGAGACGGCGAGTTGAGTCTCGCCGTCTCGTGAAATCAGCCAAACGGTTTAAGCGCCGATGTATCGCCACCACGCGCCTTTGTTGCATGAACGAACGGGCGGGAAGATGTCCCCGTAATCCATCGGGATCACAGGTTCGTTGGCTGTTGGACTCGGGGTGGATGTGCCGTCGAGGTAGCCGTCGAATTCATAACGTCCCTTCGACGTGCATTTTTCTCCAGTTTTGTTTCTCATAGTTTACCTCCTTCCCGATTAAGGTTTAGCGAACAGAATCAGTGGCGCCGATCCTTGGGCGGACAGGGGGCGTTACCGAAGCTGTCTTTGTCGCGAATGCGGCCATCGCGACCGTGGATCACCACTTCCGAATGCTGACGCTGGGCGATGGTTCGAGCGGCCTCGGCGGCCGCCCGCTGAGTCGAGTGGTGAGAGGTGTCACGGCTGTTACCGGCTCCTCGGACGGCCCAATCTGGGCCACGTTTGACTACATGTTGATTTGGCATGGTGAAGTCTCGCTTAAAATAGCGGTAGTGACCGCGGAGAATTGGCGTCAGCCGCCAAGTGACTGCCGTAGCCGGCGAGCAAGGCTAGCAAGCAGCTACGCAGTTCGTCTGGCTGTCTCTCGCTCACCCGGTGGGCGGCCCACGCAATGAAAAGACCGAACAGAACACTGTGGAAGAATGCTCGGTGGTGCGGAGAACTGGCAGGCTCTAGGATGTCGGGAAGGAGGGACCCGTGCCTACCAGTTCGTGTGCCGGGCGTGGACGTTTCAATCCACGCGCCCGCGAAGGGCGCGACGAGGTTGCGACGAGGCACCGCAACGCACCGTCGCGGTTTCAATCCACGCGCCCGCGAAGGGCGCGACGCCGGAAAGGGGGTGTCTTGCCCGCGGAGCACCGGTTTCAATCCACGCGCCCGTGAAGGGCGCGACTTGGGCCGATGCCGCCGTGATCAAGACGATTGCGTTTCAATCCACGCGCCCGCGAAGGGCGAGACACGGCGTTGCCGTCGGCGTCGTTGGCGATCTGCGTTTCAATCCACGCGCCCGCGAAGGGCGCGACCGCGGCGGACGGTCTCGGGATGGACTTGGACGATGTTTCAATCCACGCGCCTGTGAAGGGCGCGACGTGCTGGCCCGCACGGATGAGCGCCGTGGTCGGGTTTCAATCCACGCGCCCGTGAAGGGCGCGACGCCGCGCCGGCGGGTGCGGGCCGGGGCGGTGCACGTGTTTCAATCCACGCGCCCGTGAAGGGCGCGACGATGGCCGGCTGCATGAGTCCGCCAGCCCCGAGGGTTTCAATCCACGCGCCCGTGAAGGGCGCGACCCCACCGAACGTGCCGACGCCGTTGAAGGTATTAGTTTCAATCCACGCGCCCGTGAAGGGCGCGACGGGATCGCGGCAATTGACCTCGTGCAGATCGTGTTTCAATCCACGCGCCCGTGAAGGGCGCGACAGTCGGTTACTTGCGCTGGATGCCGATGTGGCGGTTTCAATCCACGCGCCCGTGAAGGGCGCGACGCGGAGTTTCGGTTTGTGCCGCTGGAGTATTTTGTTTCAATCCACGCGCCCGTGAAGGGCGCGACCCAGGCGGGCCGGCAGGTGGTCGATGCGGTCGTGTTTCAATCCACGCGCCCGTGAAGGGCGCGACACGACGTGGTCGTGCGGATCCGCGAGCGCAGCAAGGTTTCAATCCACGCGCCCGTGAAGGGCGCGACCAAACGGCCCCGGAGAGAAAACCGGGGCCGAAAAGTTTCAATCCACGCGCCCGTGAAGGGCGCGACCAAGCGGGTTTTGGCGAACCGCTTTGGGACGCTGTTTCAATCCACGCGCCCGTGAAGGGCGCGACCGCTGCAAGCGGCCACCGTCGCCCAGGTCGATCGGTTTCAATCCACGCGCCCGTGAAGGGCGCGACCACGAAGATGGAGAGGTTGCCGCTGGGTCCCATGTTTCAATCCACGCGCCCGTGAAGGGCGCGACGCCGGAGAGGATGGCGGCCTCGAGCCAGTCTTTGTTTCAATCCACGCGCCCGTGAAGGGCGCGACCATCTTCGCCCAACGCGGAGATCAGCCACGCCCCGTTTCAATCCACGCGCCCGTGAAGGGCGCGACGTTCTGCCAACGCCATCCCGATCCCTCCGCGACGTTTCAATCCACGCGCCCGTGAAGGGCGCGACGCCTCGATGCCTTGCAAAAGAAGCTCGATCTCGTTTCAATCCACGCGCCCGTGAAGGGCGCGACTTTCAGCTCCGTCGTGATGCTGGCGATGTTGGAGTTTCAATCCACGCGCCCGTGAAGGGCGCGACGTCGAGGGCGTGAGCTTCACCGGTCCGGTCAAGGTTTCAATCCACGCGCCCGTGAAGGGCGCGACGGTCGGCCTACTCGGGGTGATCAACGGAATATGCGTTTCAATCCACGCGCCCGTGAAGGGCGCGACCGACATGGCGGCGGCAAACCATGGCGGGGTGAAGTTTCAATCCACGCGCCCGTGAAGGGCGCGACGGATGTGGGGCGCGCCCGCGCTGTGTGCGCCCAGTTTCAATCCACGCGCCCGTGAAGGGCGCGACAACCCGATTTGGTATAATGAGCGCGATGAACCTGTTTCAATCCACGCGCCCGTGAAGGGCGCGACGCGCATTGCGCAGGGTCTCTACGTCGAGGTGGGTGTTTCAATCCACGCGCCCGTGAAGGGCGCGACACCAATTACCGGTGCCCGCACCCGATAGAGCTGGTTTCAATCCACGCGCCCGTGAAGGGCGCGACATCAGCGCTCCCATACTTCGCCACGTGGTAGGTGCAGTTTCAATCCACGCGCCCGTGAAGGGCGCGACAATCAAACGTGCCCGCCCAGTCCGTAGTGGCCGATGTTTCAATCCACGCGCCCGTGAAGGGCGCGACGCCTTGACGCGGCAATGCTTGAGCAGGAACTCCTTGTTTCAATCCACGCGCCCGTGAAGGGCGCGACCCTCGCAAACACAAGCCCAAACTAACCCATCAGGTTTCAATCCACGCGCCCGTGAAGGGCGCGACCTCAATGCGGCGGTTGGTCGTCACGCCGGGCGAGACGTTTCAATCCACGCGCCCGTGAAGGGCGCGACACCGAGCGGTAAAAGTCCCACCGCTCGCCATCGGGGTTTCAATCCACGCGCCCGTGAAGGGCGCGACGCCTTATCCGGCCGGACGAGCTTTGCAAAATCACCGTTTCAATCCACGCGCCCGTGAAGGGCGCGACGGCAGGCTCCCGCACGGAAGGAGGGGAGGGCGGAGTTTCAATCCACGCGCCCGTGAAGGGCGCGACCTTCCATGCTCGAAAACGCATCATAAGGAGCAAGTTTCAATCCACGCGCCCGTGAAGGGCGCGACGCAGACGTGGGGCATCTCGCCAGGGAGCTCGAGGTTTCAATCCACGCGCCCGTGAAGGGCGCGACAGCAAGTTCCACGCGATGCGGTTAACCCAAGTTGTTTCAATCCACGCGCCCGTGAAGGGCGCGACAGGGGGCGAAGCTCGTCCCATTGCTTTCTGGTGGTTTCAATCCACGCGCCCGTGAAGGGCGCGACACGTCTATCCCGGCCTGCCCGTGGGCATCAACCAGTTTCAATCCACGCGCCCGTGAAGGGCGCGACCGTGAGCCCCCAGCCTAGGCCGTTGCCACGCTCGGGGTTTCAATCCACGCGCCCGTGAAGGGCGCGACGACCGCCGTGGAGACCAGCTCGGCCAGATCGTCGTTTCAATCCACGCGCCCGTGAAGGGCGCGACGCGCGACCTGATCGCGTATACCCGGAACCACGCGTTTCAATCCACGCGCCCGTGAAGGGCGCGACCTCGCCGAGGGGTTTTCCCAGGACGTGCTTAAAGTTTCAATCCACGCGCCCGTGAAGGGCGCGACTAAACAACGCCAAGCCATCCAGCGCCAGCTCCAGTTTCAATCCACGCGCCCGTGAAGGGCGCGACCATCGTCGCGCTCACGATTCTGCAACGCCTGCAGTTTCAATCCACGCGCCCGTGAAGGGCGCGACCCCGCGTCACGGCTTCCTCAATGCCGATGCATTCGAGTTTCAATCCACGCGCCCGTGAAGGGCGCGACGCCGTGCGCATCAACGCTTCCCGTCCCTCCGAGGAAGTTTCAATCCACGCGCCCGTGAAGGGCGCGACCCAGCGGATTGAGCGGCCGAAATGTCGGTCCTTGTTTCAATCCACGCGCCCGTGAAGGGCGCGACTCCCGTAAGGCCGAGATCCGCCAGCGCTTCGAGGTTTCAATCCACGCGCCCGTGAAGGGCGCGACGCCCCATTCACCACCGATTCCGGGGCTGAGACGGTTTCAATCCACGCGCCCGTGAAGGGCGCGACTGGCAGCGGCGAGAGCACCCACCACCACGAGAGCAGTTTCAATCCACGCGCCCGTGAAGGGCGCGACTGTCTGACCCGCGACGTTCGGCAGAGCGGGCGAGTTTCAATCCACGCGCCCGTGAAGGGCGCGACCGAGGCTGAGGCTAAGCGACTTGTGTTGGGCAAGTTTCAATCCACGCGCCCGTGAAGGGCGCGACCCGCCAGCCAGTAGGCTATGAGCCGCCCGAGGTCGTTTCAATCCACGCGCCCGTGAAGGGCGCGACCGCATGAGCCACAAAAGCGCTGACGTCTCCCTTGTTTCAATCCACGCGCCCGTGAAGGGCGCGACGAGACCGGAAACAGGTCGACAAAGACATGATCGTTTCAATCCACGCGCCCGTGAAGGGCGCGACGGGACATATACGGTGGCTGAAGCTGCTGTGGACGAAGTTTCAATCCACGCGCCCGTGA